>CBDTXN010000019.1:0-20452 GCA_965364455.1 uncultured Flavobacteriaceae bacterium | reverse complement strand
ACAGATTTCTTCGATCAAAGAGGGAATTATAAGCTTTCTCCTGTACTTGAAGGAGCATACAAAGCTGCCGTTCCAAATCAGTTTCAGAAAGATTTTATTGAAACCGATAAAAAGGTTAACCTGCTTTATCAAGCTGTACAAGGGAAAGTTTTGAAGATTTTCCCAATACCGGAAGACGAGAATAACAAGTGGGTTTCTTATCCTGAAGTGGAGGAAACAAATTTAACTGGAATGGATTCAGTTTACACAAAACAGATCCTTCCTTTATATATGAATGCTTTAAGAAGCGCCAGGGAAACCGGAGATTATGCTAAAGCAGACCAATACCTGGAAAGCATAAAAAGTTACCAGACCAAGTTTGGTAGTGAGGTAATGCCTTCAGAAGAAAGGGTAAATGCAGAAATACTGTACAATAAATATGATGTATTCAGAAATCTATTCTGGATGTATATGGTCGCCGGCCTGTTAATGCTTGTTTTTGTGATTGTGCAGATTTTTAAGGATAATAAATTCATTCGTGGACTTATCTATACCGGCGCGGGCGCAATTATTATTTTATTTGTTCTGCATACTGCAGGACTTGCTGCCAGATGGTATATTTCTGGGCACGCTCCGTGGAGTGATGCTTACGAATCTATGATCTATGTGGCCTGGGCCACGATGTTCTTTGGTCTGGCCTTCGGAAGAAAGTCTAATCTAACTATTGCTTCCACGGCATTTGTGACTTCAATGATCCTTATGATCGCTCACTGGAACTGGATGGACCCTTCAATCGCAAACCTTCAACCAGTACTGGACTCTTACTGGTTAATGATCCATGTATCTGTGATCGTAGGAAGCTATGGTCCGTTTACCCTGGGAATGATCTTAGGAGCAGTAGCATTGATCCTTATGATACTTACCAATGATAAGAACCGTAAGAAAATGGAGGTAAATATTCATGAAATTACGGTTATTACAGAAATGGCTTTAACGGTAGGATTGGTTATGCTGACCATTGGAAACTTCCTGGGAGGACAATGGGCCAATGAAAGCTGGGGAAGATACTGGGGTTGGGATCCAAAAGAAACCTGGGCACTGATCAGTATTTTTGTATATGCCTTTGTAATTCACATGAGACTTGTGCCAGGTTTAAGAAGCAGATGGTTCTTCAACCTAATGGCGATTATCGCCTTTGCCAGTATTATGATGACCTATTTTGGAGTGAATTTCTATTTAAGCGGATTGCACTCATATGCCAGCGGAGATAAGGTGATCACGCCAACATTTATTTATTATACCGTGGCAGCCGTTGGATTACTTGGAGCGGTTTCTTATTGGAAGTATAAAAAGTATTTTGCGAAGAAATAGAAATATTGATATTCTTATATAAAAAAAGCCCTGCAATTGCAGGGCTTTTTTTTTGGAGTAGAAGATCTATTTAAGATTTCCCACCATATCTTTAGGATCAACCCACTCATCAAATTGCTCCTCGGTTACATAACCAAGATTGGCAGCTTCTTCTTTTAAGGTAGTTCCATTCTGGTGAGCGGTATTTGCTATTTCTGCAGCTTTATAATAACCAATTTTGGTATTCAAAGCGGTAACCAGCATCAATGAATTATTAAGGTGTTCCTTGATCCTTGGAGTATTGGCTTCAATTCCTCTCGCACAATGTTCTTCAAATGAGTTGCATGCGTCTCCTAATAGCTCAGCACTTTGTAGCAAAGCATTTGCCATTACAGGTTTAAACACATTCAGCTCGAACTGTCCCTGCATTCCACCAACGCTCATTGTGGTATCGTTTCCTATAACCTGAGCACAAACCATGGTTAAGGCTTCACACTGGGTAGGGTTTACTTTTCCCGGCATGATAGAAGAACCCGGTTCGTTCGCAGGGATATTGATCTCTCCAATTCCACTTCTAGGTCCCGAAGCCAGCATTCTAATATCATTTCCTATCTTATTTAGCGAAACAGCTAACTGTTTTAGTGCTCCATGAGTTTCCACAAAAGCATCATGTGCAGCAAGTGCTTCAAATTTATTCCCGGCAGAAACAAAAGGCATGTCGGTGAATTTTGCGATAAATTCCGCAACTCTTTTAGAGTAACCTTTTGGAGTATTAAGCCCGGTTCCCACAGCGGTTCCACCTAAAGCAAGTTCTGCTAAATGAGGAAGGGTATTTTCTAAAGCCCTGATACCGTAATCTAATTGAGCTACATAGCCGCTAAATTCCTGTCCCAGGGTTAGGGGAGTGGCATCCATAAAATGCGTTCGTCCTATTTTTACCGTTTCTTTGAATTCCTCTGACTTTTGCTTCAGTGTATTTCTTAGTTTCCGAAGTCCTGGTAATGTTACTTTGGTAACCTTTTCATAGGCTGCGATATGCATTCCTGTAGGAAAGGTATCATTAGAAGACTGTGATTTATTTACATCATCATTTGGCTGAAGTGTTTTTTCTCCTTCCCCTATAGTCTTTCCGGCTAATTGATGTGCACGGTTTGCGATTACCTCATTTACGTTCATGTTACTTTGTGTTCCGCTTCCAGTTTGCCATATAACCAGGGGAAACTGATCGTCATGCTTTCCTTCCAGGATCTCATCACACACTTTGGCAATAAGGTCTCTTTTGTCTACTGGCAGTGCACCTAATTCACAATTTGTATAAGCTGCAGCCTTTTTTAGGTATGCAAAACCATAAATAATATCTAAAGGCATTGAAGAGGCTGGACCAATCTTGAAGTTGTTACGTGAACGTTCGGTCTGAGCACCCCATAATTTGTCTGAAGGAACTTTTACTTCCCCCATTGTATCTTTCTCTATTCTATAATCCATAATGCTAAAATTGGTTGTTTCGCAAAGTTAATGTTTAGCAATTTTCTTTAAACTAAAAAATCTTTAAAATTAAAAATTTGACTAACAGGTTCTCTTTTTGCGAAAACCTTAAAAACGAACCGCTTATGAAGGATTATTTTGATTATTAAAAACTTTAGGTAGTAAAAATTGTGGTATCTGTAAAATACTGAAAAACAGGTTATTAGAGCGAAAAGAAGGGGTTTATCCCCTTTTCTTTAGGAGTGGAATGTCGTAAATTAATGGACTTATTAATTAAAAATAATATTATGAAAAACATTATGTTTCCCTGCCGTTTTTCATTGGTGATTTTGCTACTGCTCTTTTTGAGCTGTAGTACTGATGATGACGTACAAACCGACCCAGATCAGTTTTTAAATGCGAGTGTTAACGGAATGTCTTTTTCCTCTGATCACTCTGCAATGCCGATAGGTGTTTCCAGGATTTTAATGCCGTCAGGAAATGTAAATTTACATGTAAAGTCAAAATCTGCTGAAGGATATATTATCGAATTCCTTGTAGATAGTTATAATGGCCCCGGTGTATACCATTTTGGAGATAACTATTACAACTCTAGTTGGTTAAGCTTTGAAGGCCCGGCGCGGTCTATGTCTTTTAAATTAGAACCGGGAGGAGCTTTAAATCGTAATTCTAATTATATAGAGATCTTTGAAATTTCAGATAACTCCATAGAAGGTAAAATTGGATGTAAAGAACTTAGAAACAGTCTAACCAGAAGTTTAGCTGTTATGGAAGGAGAGTTTAGGTTGGTATTTCTCAATTAATATTTAATTCCAATCCTTAGATTTTAAGTTACTTACTGTGATCGTCTAAAAATAAAACAGGTATTTTTTGTGATAAGCGCCGTAGACTTCATATCTTTGGCGTGATTCAAATCAAAATTTGACTGTTATGTTCGAATTCGATCAATACCTTGGTTTCTTAGCATTCTTAGCTATTTTAACGATGGGTTTCTGGCTTATGATCTTCTTAATGGCGTTCCTTCCTTATTGGATAGGTGGTTCTGTCGGAGAATTGATCAAAGAAAAACGTGAAGCCCGCAAAAAAGCTAAAGCGGAAAAAGCATAAAAAAAGGGACTAATTTAGTCCCTTTTTTTATGTCTTGATTTTTCACTTACTAGAATTCGCCTTCATCATAATCTTCTCCGCCGCCGTTTCTTCTTTGTTGCTGCTTTTTCTGATTGAACCTATAGATAAAGGATACATTTACAGACTGACCCTGTCTCCACTGAAACTCACTATCCTGTTCAAAGAATTCTGTTGTCGTAAAACTGTTTCTTTTTCTACCATTAAAAATATCTCTTACGTTTAAAGATAGCGTTGCATTATCATTCAGTATTTCTTTACTGAAAGCAAGGTCTATATTTAAAATACCTTCCTGGGTACCTTGGATCTCATCTGATGGCCCGCGATAAAAAAGGTTAGTCTGCCAGTCGATCTTCCATGGTAAAGATACCTTGGAGCTGAATCTACCAAACCAGCTAAAGTTATCCTGGCTATAATCTATTCCATTAAATTCACCATCAAGTTTAAAGCGAAATAAATTCGCACTACCGTTAAGTCTTAACCAATCTGCTGGATTGTATAAAAAGCCAACTTCTCCACCCATCCTATCATTAGTGGCCAGGTTAAAAGGAATACTTCTAATTACTTCTATATCCTGTCCGTTAGGTCCTGTAATAAAAACTTCTTCCTGTACTCTCTGGAAAGCATCGGTTTCTCTCTGGTAATAAACCGAAGAAGTTAGAGTGAATTTTTCCCATCTTTTAAGGTATCCCAGGTCAAAAGCATTTGAAAATGCCGGGTTTAGATTCGGATTACCCTGAAATATGTTATTTCGGCTACTTCTGGATGGGAATGGGTTGATATACCAGCCTCTGGGCCTGTTTATCCTTCTGTTATAACCAAGAGTCAAATTCTCTTCTTCGCCCAATTCATAAATGATATTCACTGTAGGAAAAAGCCCCAGGTAATTATTATCAAAATCAGTATCTATATCAAATGAGAATTCTTCCTGCAGTTCTTCTTCAGTAAGCTCAGAATCGATCTTACCTTTAAGATTGGTATTTTCCAAACGCAGTCCTAAAAGAAAGCTGAAATCACCGAATTTAGTTCCATATTGTGAATACAGCGCCTGTACATTTTCAGTATAATCGAAAACATTGGTTTGATTCTCATTCAGAATAAAATTACCATCTGCATCTTCTTGATACAGCTCATAATCTGTAACCTCATTTTCAATATTACCTCTGTACCCTGCTTCGAACTGAGATTCTTCTCCAATTGGTCTTACATAGTCTGCCTGTAAAAGGTATTCCTGCTGATCCTCTATAGTGATCGTGGATTCTGATGGTACTCTTACAGCGTCTGTACCGGTATTGTTATAGGTTATAGGTTCTTCGATAAATGCGTCCTGAGTTTCACTATCATTTTCAAACTGAAAATCGGCGGTGAGCTCATGACCTTTATTATCAAATTTTTTGATGTAGTTCAGAGCGAACTGAATACTTTCATCTTCTTCATTTTCTGTTTCCATACGAGTGGTTCCCAAAAGATTTTCTCCATTGAGTATATAATCGTTTTGGTTTAAAGTAACATCCCGATCATCACCAAGGCGGTAAAAAACAGATCCTGTAATAGAGGAAAGATCTGAAATGTAATATTCCATTCCAACATTAGTATTAAAGCCTCGGTTGATTCTGTCGTAATCCCGGTCTTCAATATTGCGGTCGTATTCCAGATTTCCTAAGAAAACATCTTCTCTAGGCTCGAAATATCTTGTGTCAAAATATGCATAACCAGGAGATTCGTTATAACGGTAACCTGTGGTGGTGAAAAGGTTGAATTTATCAGTTCGGTAATTAAGATTGGCAGAAACGCTGGCATTCTCAGGAATACCACCGTTAACATTGATGGATCCGTTAAAACCTAAAGTTTCCTTTTTTCTAAGAATGATATTGATGATTCCGGCAGTACCTTCAGCATCATAACGAGCAGAAGGGGAAGTGATCACCTCCACTCGTTCAATAGCTTCAGCCGGCAACTGACTTAAAACATCAGTGTTTCCAAAACCTGCCATCGCCGATGGTTTACCATTAATAAGTATCCTTACATTTTCATTTCCACGTAAACTTATACCACCTTCAATATCTACCGAAATGGAAGGAACATTATTTAATGCATCGCTAACGGTTCCACCTGCGGTAGTAAGATCTTTACCAATATTATATATTTTTTTATCAAGCCTTATGTCTACCTGGGTTGTTTCTGCTCTAACCACAACTTCATCCAGATTTTCTGATCCCAAACCTAGTTTTATCGTACCAAGGTCAATATCCCCTTTAACTGTACGATTCTTAAATACTTTAGTTTCATAGGAAATAAATTCTATGATGATATTATAGGTGCCATTTTTGACCTCCACTGAAAATTCACCCTGAGCATTGGTAATACCCCCGGTTAGATCTGAAGGGTTTTCAACATTCTCTACAGAAATGGTGGCATATTCAAGTGGTACATTAAGTTCATCATCTATGACCTTACCTTTGATAGTATTTTTCTTGAAGTTGGAAGGTCCTTGTGCGTAGGTGGGGAATAGCATCATACTTAATAATCCAAGCAGGATACTAATAGTAAAGATTTTCGAATTGGTCATTATCAATTTTTGTCCTATGACCAATAAGAATCGGGATGGTTTAATCCAGAGCGGTTAATATTTTGTTAAACAAACAATATAAAATATTAAACAGTTTAATAAACTGCTGTCCCTTAAGATTTTCTGGTTAGTTGTTTGTTCAAAAAAATATAATTTTCGAACTGATCTTCATTCAGGAATTTCTGTAAAGACCTGTGTTCATTTTTCTGAATGGTCCTTAATTTATTTACCTGCTGTTCTATTCCAAGACTGGAATTAATGATCTCATTTTTCTTAATAGTATATTCAATAATAGAGTCTTCCAGTAACTGAGTTTGTTCAGCATTCAGATGTAACTGACCTTTCCATGTAAGCGCAAGTTCGCTTGCTACCTCTTTGATCTCCTTTCGGTTCTTTTCATGAATATAGATCTGAGAATAAACAAAACCTGCAACAGCTGCTGCGGCTACGCTTATTATGGCTATTCTATGTTGTACTTTCATGCTTCTTTACTTTTATAGCAATTTCTCGATATCTGAAGGTGGCCTTCCTATAACAGCTTTTTTGTCGGATTCTACGATTGGCCTTTCAATTAGCTTTGGATTTTTTACCATGACACTAATTAGCTCACGATCGCTTAGATCTTTGTTCTTATATTCTTCTTTCCAGATCTTTTCATTCTTCCGAACCAGTTGAATTGGAGTAATCTCAAGTTTTTTGATGAGATTTTCAAGTTCAACTTCGCTCAAAGGCTCCTTAAGATATTCCTTTATTTCAAATTCTTTATCAGAATTCTTTAATATTTCGAGTCCTTCTCTGGACTTTTTACATCTCGAGTTATGATAAATCTTTAGCATTTTATAATTTTCTTACTTTAAAATAATCAATTATTTCAATATTTAAAACCTTAAGTTCGATAAGGTATCAATCTTCGTTCCGTTGTCCCATCATCATCAGGAAAGATTTTAGAAAGGCATCAATGTCACCATCCATAACGGCGTCTACATTTCCTGTTTCTTCAGCTGTTCGGACATCTTTTACTAGTTTATAGGGATGCATCACGTAATTTCTTATTTGTGATCCCCATTCTATCTTCATTTTAGAATCTTCGATCTCTCTTCGCTGCGCCTGTCTCTTCTGAAGTTCGATCTCGAAAAGTTGGGACTTTAAAAGCTGCATGGCTTTATTCTTGTTTTCCAGCTGAGAACGGGTTTCAGAATTTTCGATTACAATACCGGTAGGCTCATGGTGTAACCTAACCGCTGTTTCTACCTTGTTTACGTTCTGTCCACCGGCTCCTGAGGATCGCATGGTTTCCCATCTTAAATGAGACGGATTTATATCAATTTCGATAGTATCATCTACTAAGGGATAGACATAAACCGATGCGAATGAAGTGTGTCGTTTAGCATTGGAATCAAATGGGGAAATTCGTACCAGTCTGTGAACACCGTTTTCACCCTTTAACCAGCCAAAAGCGTATTCGCCTTCGATCTCCAGGGTAACGGTTTTGATTCCGGCAACATCTCCTGCCTGGTAGTTGAGTTCACGAATCTTATATTTTCGCTTTTCAGCCCACATAAGGTACATTCTCATAAGCATTTCTGCCCAGTCACAACTCTCAGTTCCACCTGCACCGGCGGTAATTTGAAGCACCGCACTCATATTATCACCTTCCTCAGAAAGCATATTCTTGAATTCCAGGTCTTCGATGAGATCTACGGCCTTATCGCTTCGTTGCTGCACATCATCAGCAGATGCTTCTTCCTCTTTGTAGAATTCGTAAATGACTTCAAGGTCATCTACCAGGGTTTCAGCTTTTTCGTAGTCTTCAACCCAGCTTTTTTCAGAATTGACCTCTTTCATGATCTGTTCTGCCTTTTTAGGGTCATCCCAGAAATCAGGAGCAAAGGTCTTTTCCTCCATATTGGTTATTTCAATCTTTTTGGCATCAATGTCAAAGATACCTCCTTAACGCAACCAGGCGCTCTTTAAGATCTCTAATATTCTCAGTTGTTATCATTCATGGTCGATTTGTCGTAAAAATAGAATTTAAGGGACTTCCGGAAAAGTATTTAACGAATATTTTTTAGTTTTAGACGGCTTTAAAAAAACACTTCATGTATAGAGTTTTAGGTATTATTCTGGTCTTAAGCATTTCATTTGCATCAAAGGCACAATTCCTTGAGAAAAAAGAGAACCTTAAAAAATATGATGGTTATTTCAACTTTCATTATAACGAGAAGGAAGATGAGATCTACCTAGAGGTGGATAGCCTGGATCATGAATTTCTCTACACACATTTTTTGACTACGGGAGTGGGTTCGAATGATATTGGATTGGATCGTGGACAACTTGGTGGTACTGCCGTGGTGAAATTTCAGAAAGCAGGAAATAAGTTACTTTTAGTTCAGCCAAACCTGGATTATCGAGCGATCACCGATAATACAGCTGAAAAGGAAAGTGTTTCTGAAGCTTTCGCTAAATCGGTCATTTTTGGTTTTGAGATCAAGGAGGAGAAAGGAAGTAAATACATTATCGATTTCACCCCATTCTTGATGCAGGATGCTCATGGTGTTTCGGAAAAGCTGAAAAAGGGAGAATATGGTACTTATAAACTCGATAAGACTAAAAGCGCCCTGGCCCTGGAAAGAACCAAAGCTTTTCCCGAAAATGTAGAATTTGAAGCCTTGCTTACTTTTGAAGGTGAACCCAAAGGCAGAACTGTAAATTCAGTTGTTCCCGATGCAAAGAATATTAGTGTTACTCAGCATCATTCTTTTGTAAAATTACCTGATGATAATTATGAGAAAAGGATCTTTGACCCAAGAAGCGGGGCGATCTTTATTTCCTATATGGATTATGCCTCTCCGGTATATGAACCTATAAAAAAACGCTACGCTATAAGACATCGGTTAAAAAAGGAGGATCCCGGGGCTGAAATTAGTGAAGCGGTGGAACCTATAGTCTATTACCTGGACCCAGGAACTCCCGAGCCGGTTAGGTCTGCCTTGCTTGATGGAGCGAAATGGTGGAACCAGGCCTTTGAAGCTATCGGCTATAAAGATGCTTTTCAGGTTAAAATGTTGCCTGAAGATGCAGATCCTCTGGATGTTAGATATAATGTAATTCAGTGGGTACATCGTTCTACCCGAGGCTGGAGTTATGGTGCTAGTGTGGTAGATCCAAGGACCGGAGAAATTATCAAGGGGCATGTAAGCCTTGGAAGTTTAAGGATACGCCAGGATTTTATGATCGCCCAGGCCATGATGAACAAGCCATTTGCTGAAAGTGATTCAGATCACGATCCTATGATGGAATTAGCTCTTGCGAGAATAAGACAGTTATCGGCACATGAAGTTGGACATACGATAGGGTTTACGCATAATTTTGCTGCGAGTACGAATGAACGGGCTTCAGTAATGGATTATCCGCACCCTCAATTTGAACTCAAAAACGGTGAAATTGAATTTGCCAATGCCTATGATACCGGAATAGGAGAGTGGGATAAGGTGACGGTAAATTATAGTTACAGTGATGTGCCAGAAGGAATGGAAGAAAGGGAATACCTGAATTCTATTTTAGAAGAAGCAAGATTTAATGGTCTAAAGTTCATCACAGATTCTGATGCGAGGGCAGCCGGTGGAGCACATGCTTTTGCTCATTTATGGGATAATGGGAAAGATCCGGCAGATGAGTTGGATCGTGTTCTGGAAATTAGAAAAAAGGCGATCAATAATTTCTCTGAAGATAATATTCGAGATAACGAAGCATATTCTGTGCTGGAAGATGTTTTTGTACCGCTTTATCTTTTCCATAGATATCAGACCGAGGCAGCGGTTAAGGTTATTGGGGGGCTTGAATATGATTACGCTGTTAAAGGTGGGAATAATGAAGTCGTAAAGCATCTGGATGCTGAAGTGCAGGAAAAAGCTCTGAAAACTATTTTAAGAACACTTTCCTCTGAAGAGCTTGCAATCCCGAAGGAAAAACTTGAATTGTTTCCTCCAAGAGCTTTTGGTTATAGTAGAGGCAGAGAATCCTTTAAAAGTAATACCGATGTGGCTTTTGATGCTTATGGAGCCCCGGCGACGGCAAGTGATCTAACTCTTTCTTTATTACTTCACCCGGCCAGGGCAGAAAGGTTAATTCAGCAGCATTCACTAAACAAGGATCTTCCTGGTCTTTCAATGGTCTTAGATGAATTGATCTCTGAGACTATTAAAAATGTAAAAGGTAACTCTTACGAGTCTGCAGTTCAAAATACGATCAATTTCGTGGTCTTTAAGCATTTGCTAAATCTGGCAGTAAACCAAAAATCTACCCCTATGGTTAGGTCTGTAGTGAATGCAAAGATCGATGAACTTGCAAATTGGTTGAAAGGAAAGAATGATCCGGTTTCAAATGAAATGTATAGGAATATAGAAAGATTCAGAGAAAAGCCTGAGGAATTTAAATTAGAAATAAATATTCCAAAGATCCCGGACGGGTCTCCAATTGGAATGCACTAATAAGAATTATTGTTGCTGCTGAGCAGAAACCTGGACCGAATATTCGGTTTCATTGCTGCCTGTAGAAAATACAATTCCTTTTAAGGGAGGGCAATCTGTATAGTCTTTACCGTGAGCCACCTTTATGTGGTTTTCGGCCGCAATAAGATTATTTGTAGGATCAAAACCTATCCAGCCGGTTTGCGGTAAGCAACATTCAACCCAGGCATGCATTTGGGAATCCCCAAAATAACCATTTCCCTGGTGCAGGTAACCTGATACATATCTTGACGGAATTCCGAATTGCTTGGCGATGGCAATGAATAAGTGAGTAAAATCCTGGCAAACGCCCTGTTTGATCTCAAGGATATGGCTTAGGTCAGTATCAATATCAGTAACATTGGTTTTAAAAGTGAATTCTTTTTTTATCCATGAATTTAGGTTTTGAAGGTTCTCGAATAACGAAATGCTGTCATCAAATTCGAATTCTACTTTCTGGTTTAGTGTAGTGAGATCTGTAAACCTAAGGAAAACATCATTATTCGCTCTGAATTCTAAGGACTTCAAGTCTTTATATTCCATTTCTGAAAACTGCTGAGAAATCTTTTCAAAAATGTTTTCCACCTTTTTTATTATCCTGAAATCTGCGGTGAACTCTATTTCTTTAAAAGATTGCTTTGGCCTAATCCTATAGGTTTTGAAGTTATAGCCATTAATGGAGTTTTCTACAGGAGCATTTATAGAATTGCTAAAATCGTCTGAAATCAATTCCTGAGAATCATTGTTTTCAGGAATAATCAAAAACTGCCACAGTGCACCATTCGTAATATTTCCGTAGGTGTTTTTGGCACTATACCGTATGTTGTAATCCAGGTTCATTTTAGAGATTTAAAACGCTTCAAATTAAAGTGATTTTTGTGGATTAATAATGAAAATATTCTTTTTCCAGTTTCAGCCCAATATTGTTAAGATCATCAAGGATATTCTGAATAAAAGCCTGCAGGTCGCTTTCAATCTCTTCTATAACCTTAAACTGATACTTGGCTCTTACTTTCCCAATTAAGAACGCAGAAGAGTGCTTGGAAGGATGCTTTTCATGGCTTAAAACCATAATATGCTGACAAACCTGGTTTAGACTATTCATTACAGATCTTGGACAGTCGGTATTCAGGATAAGGAATTCCAGGGTTGTGATACTTGTAGGTGTTTCCCGGTAAAACCTTCGCATCATGTCGTAAGATTCAGTACACTTCAACAAGGTGGTCCATTCATAGCTGTTTTTTAGAGTATCACCATAACTTCCCTGAGCGATCACCGCATCTTTAAATTTAGAGTTAATGATTCTAATTACCTGCGTGGCTCTTTCAATGTTGACCCCAAGCATAATAATAGCGTATACTTCATCATGTAATAAAGTACCTCTAATCTTTCCTCTAAGAATGGAAGTATTTTCAGCCACCTGAACTGTAAAATCGTAAAGGCCACGTTTTTTGAAATTTTCCACCGGATAATTTAATACGAAATGGTAAAATTTATTGATAGATTCATAAAGTTCAGTTGAAATAAGGTCCCGTGCACTGTTTGCATTTTCCCTGGCAAGCTTTACATAGTTAATCACCGAAAAAGGCTTTTCCGGGTTCAGCGCGATATCAAACAGCACCTCTTCCTCATTTAACTCGTTTTCATTTCTACTGAAATCATCTGCCATAAAAAGCATGGATTGCAATACGAATTGCCTGGACTGAGAAAGTTCGTTAGGTGCGTCCAGCGAAGCGAAATAATTAACATTCAAATATCTGGCTACATGTTCTGCACGTTCGATATATCTTCCCATCCAGAACAGGTTATTGGCTACTCTTGCTAACATAAATTATTGATTATTTTTTAAAACCCAGGTATCTTTAGAACCACCACCTTGAGAAGAATTAACTATTAAATTTCCTTTTTGAAGCGCTACACGGGTAAGTCCGCCTTTAAGTACAAAATCTTTACCATCTCCAAGTAGGGTAAATGTCCTTAGATCGACATGTCTAGGCTCAAAGCACTCACTATCTTCGATATAGGTTGGGTGAACTGAAAGGGACATAATTGGCTGGGCTATATATTTTCGAGGACTAGCCTTAACGGTTTTCCTTACCTCCTCAATTTCTTCCTGAGTTAATCTGTTTCCAATAGAAATACCGTAACCTCCGGCTTCGTCAACAGGCTTGACTACAAGATTATGAATATTTTCTAAAACATATTTCAGCTCATCTGGCCTGCTGCAATGATAGGTTGGAACATTATTCAGAATTGGTTCTTCATCCAGATAATATTTTATGATCTCTGGCATATAGGTATAAATTGCTTTGTCGTCTGCAACCCCTGTTCCAGGAGCATTGACAAGGCAAACATTTCCTTTCTTATATGAAGCCATTAAACCAGGAACTCCCAGTGCAGAATCTGGCTTGAATTCCAAAGGATCTATAAACTGATCGTCTATTCTCCTGTAAATAACATCTACTTTTTCAGGACCGTTTATAGTCTTCATATAAACGAAATCATTTTCAACAAAAAGGTCGCGACCTTCAACGAGCTCAACCCCCATTGCTTTTGCGAGATAGGAGTGTTCATAATAAGCAGAATTGTAGATACCGGGAGTGATCACCACACAATTTGGAACATCTACTCCTTTTGGTTTCACTGTCTGAAGAATTTCCAGAAGGTTTTCAGCGTAATCGGTAACGGTGTGGGCCTGGTAATGATTAAATACTCCAAATAGAGCCCTTTTTAAAGCTGTCCGGTTGCAGATCACATAACTCACACCTGAAGGACATCGAATATTATCTTCAAGTACGTAATATTTACCATCTGAATGCTTTATTAGATCTGTTCCTGAAATGTGATTATAAATACCACCTGGTGGATCAAATCCGTTCATCTGGTCTAAATAGTTTTCAGAAGAGCTTATAAGGTCTAAAGGAACTATGCCATCCTTGATAATATTCTTATCGTGGTAAAGATCTTTTAGAAACTCATTAAGTGCTTTACTTCTTTGGAGTACTCCTTTTTCTATATGCTCCCATTCTTCAGCATCTATAATGCGGGGGAACAGGTCAAAAGGAAAGATCTTCTCTTTAATTTCATGGTCACCGTATACCTGAAAAGTAATACCCTGATTAAAAAAAGAGGCTTTGGCCTTATTATTTAATCTTCCAAAATCCTGTGCCGAGTGCTCACTATATAAATTGAATAGGGTTTTATAGGTTTCCCTTACATTATCATTTTCGTCAAAAATTTCATCATATAGTTTAGGGTCACGGTTGTAAGATTCAAAAGTTGGGTTGTCATCTTTGCTTTTCATGAAAACTGATTTTTCATAAAATACAAATAAATTGACTGATATTAAATGTATTAGGTAAAACATTGAAAAATGTATCGATATGAAAGTAAATCAATAATAGAATTATAGTTTTCTTGTAAATATTTCTCTTTTACTAAGAATGAAGAATATTGCAAAAAAGACTTTTTAAATTTTACCTTAGCATTCCAGAAAAAATAGACCATGAAAGAAATAGATCTTAGAAGTGATACAGTTACCCGGCCTACAAAAGGAATGTTACAGGCGATCATGACTGCTGAGGTAGGAGATGATGTATATAAAGAGGATCCTACGATCAATAAACTGGAAAAGAAGCTAGCCGATATGTTTGGGATGGATGAGGCTTTATTTTTTCCTACCGGTAGCATGGCAAATCAGGCAGCTATAAAATTGCACACACAGCCCGGAGAGCAGTTGATATGTGATAAATGGGCCCATGTCTATAATTATGAAGGTGGGGGAGTTTCTTTTAATAGTGGAGTTTCCTGTAAGCTCGTAGATGGTGATCGCGGGATGATCACGGCAGAACTTGTAGAGGAAAGTATTAATCCACCGGACTTTTACCATAGTCCATTAACAACTCTGGTTTGTCTTGAGAACACCACAAACAAAGGAGGGGGCGCCTGCTATGATATCGAAGAGATCAAAAAAATAAGGAAGGTTTGTGATAAACACGAGCTAGGTTTACATCTGGATGGCGCAAGGCTTTTCAATGCCCTGGTGAAAAAAGGGGAGGACCCCAAAGAATATGGAAAGTTATTCGATACCATTTCAGTTTGCCTTTCTAAAGGTCTGGGAACTCCTATGGGATCTGTACTCATAGGGAAGAAAGAATTAATGAAAAATGCAATTCGGGTACGAAAAGTACTGGGAGGCGGAATGCGTCAGGTAGGTTTTATGGCTGCTGCCGGAATCTACGCTCTGGATAATCACCTGGAACAACTGGCAAAAGATAATGGCAGAGCTGCGGAAATCGCTGGTGTATTAGAAGGATTAGGTTATATAGGTAAAGTTGAACCAGTAGAAACCAATATCGTGATCTTTTACCTTAAGAATGCTGATGATGAAACTGAATTTATGAAACAGCTTTCAGATAATAATATTCGTATCAGTAACATGGGGCAGGGGAAGCTTAGAATTGTAACCCATCTGGATTATTCAGAAGAAATGCATAATCATTTCCTGGAAACCTTACGCAAGGTAAATCTTCAATAAACCTTAACTAAAGATTGGCAGGAGTTTAATATCCTTCGAAGTTAAATTCAGGTATTTTTCATAAAAATTGAGAAATGAAGAATTTAAAACCTAGACAGGAAGTACCTGAACTTATATTAAAGACAACTAAAGGTCTTAAATGGGATCTTCGGGATAATGTACCAGATAATTTCACAATGTTAATATTTTACCGTGGGTTACATTGTCCTGTATGTAAAAAGTATCTGGAAGAACTTAATAACAAGATCCAAGATTTCCGGGATAAAGGAGTGAACGTTATTTGCGTGAGCAGCAATGATGAAGAGCTGGCCCAGAAGACGGTGGAAGAATGGGATATTGAAAATTTGAATATTGGCTATGATTTCAGTCCAGAGGCAGGAAGGAAATGGGGGCTTTTCATTTCAGAAGCTATAAAGGATTCAGAACCTGAAGTTTTTCTTGAACCTGCACTTTTTCTTATCAGGCCTGATAACACTCTTTACTCAGCAAGTATTCAATCAATGCCTTTTGCCAGGCCTAAATTCGATGAATTGCTAAGATCTATATCTTTTGTGATCAAGGATGATTATCCTGCAAGGGGAGAAGCATAATAAACCATTCTGAATATTTTATAAAAAAAGCCTGGAATTAATCTTCCAGGCTTTTCAGTTTTTTAAAACTTCTTATTTCATAAGACCATCCATTCCCGGGATATCTGGCATTCCATCTTTGGCTGCTGCTCCAATTTCAGCTTCATTGATCTTAGTTGCTTTTTCGATGGCTTTATTCATCGTTAGAACAAGATAATCTTCTAGCTGCTCTTTGTCTTCGAGTAATTTGTCATCAACAGAGATATTCTTCACTTCTCTGTTAGCGGTAATAGTAACTTTTAATAATCCGTCGCTAGACTGTTCGTCAACCAAAACGGTATCAAGTCTCTTTTTGGTAGCTTCAACTTTCTCCTGGGCTTCCTTCAGTTTATTCATCATGCCCATCATATCTCCAAACATATTTTTTCGGTTTTAAATTTATGATTTCAAATTTACTAAATTACCGCATTAAACCTGCCAAAATGAAAAGACTATTAGTATTTCTATTAGGATGCGTTACATTTGCAACTGCCCAAAATAATACAGATTTGAAAAAAGATATTCAAGCCCCAAAAGCAAAGAAGATCTCAAAGAAACTTGAGAAGCATGGTGATGTACGTGTAGATAATTATTTCTGGATGAATCAGCGCGAAGACCAGGAAGTGATCGATTACTTAAATGCTGAAAATGACTATAATGAAAAGATGACTTCTCATACCAAGGATTTCCAGGCACATTTGTTTGAAGAAATGAAGTCTAGGATCAAAGAGGATGACGAATCTGTTCCTTATAAACTGAACGGTTACTGGTATATTACTCGTTTTGAAAAGGGATTTGATTACCCAATTTATTCCAGAAAAAAAGGTACCCAGGAAGCTCCTGAAGAGATCATGTTCAATGTGAACAAAATGGCGGAAGGATTTGATTATTATAGTCTCGGTGGATTGAATGTTACTCCAGATAATAAGCTGGTTGCCTTTGGGACCGATACTTTAAGCAGAAGGAAATATACCATCAGGATCAAGAACCTTGAAACGGGTGAGATATACGATGAAGAAATAAAGAATACTACCGGTGGCTCTACCTGGGCAAACGATAATAAAACACTTTATTATACTAAAAAGGATCCTCAGACCCTGAGGTCTTACAGGATCTACAAACATATTCTGGGCACCGATCCAAAAGAAGACCAATTGGTATACGAGGAGGAGGATGAAACCTTTAATACTTACGTATATAAATCGAAATCCAGAGAATATATTATTATAGGATCTCACAGTACCTTAACTACCGAATATCGTTTTCTGGACGCAAATACCCCGGAAGAAGAATTTACTGTTTTTCAACCAAGAGTACGTGAATTGGAATATAGCATTTCCCATTTTGAAGATAATTTCTATGTGGTAACCAATAAGGATAATGCTACCAATTTTAAGCTCATGAAAACACCTGTAGATAATACAGGAATGGAAAATTGGGTAGATGTGATTCCGCATAGAAAGGATTACCTCCTTGAAGACATAGATATCTTTAAAGAATATCTTGTTATTAGTGAACGTAATAATGGATTAAACAAAATAAGGATTATCAGGTGGGATGATAGTCAGGAATTTTACATTCCATTTGATAATGAAACATATACCGCCTATACGTCCATAAATCCCGATTTTGAAACAGAATTATTGAGGTATAGTTATAACAGCCTTACTACTCCAACATCGGTGGTGGAATATAATATGAAAACCGGTGATAAAAAGGTTTTAAAGGAGCAGGAAGTTCTTGGTGGAAATTTTGACAAGGACAATTACGTTTCTGAAAGGCTTTGGGCTACCGCAAATGACGGTACAAAAATCCCTGTTTCTCTGGTTTACCGAAAAGGGACTAAAAAGGATGGAAATAGTCCGTTGCTTCAATATGCTTATGGGTCTTATGGCTCTACGATAGATCCTTACTTTTCTTCAGTAAGATTGAGTTTATTAGATAGAGGATTTATTTATGCCATTGCTCACATTAGAGGTGGTGAATATTTAGGACGGGAATGGTACGAGGACGGTAAGTTATTTACCAAGAAAAATACCTTTACAGATTTTATTAATGTTTCGGAATTTCTAGTCAGGGAAAATTATACTTCCTCTAATCATCTATACGCCATGGGTGGCTCTGCCGGAGGATTACTTATGGGAGCGGTCGTAAATATGGCTCCAAATTTATACAATGGAGTAATCTCTGCCGTACCATTTGTAGATGTAGTGACCACGATGCTGGATGATAGCATTCCACTTACAACAGGGGAATATGATGAATGGGGAAATCCCAATAATAAAGACTATTACGAGTATATGAAGTCTTATTCTCCATACGATAATGTGCAGGCTCAGAATTACCCAAATATGCTTGTAACTACCGGACTTCATGATTCACAGGTTCAATATTGGGAACCAGCGAAATGGGTGGCCAAGCTAAGAGAGCTAAAGACCGATGATAATATTTTATTATTGCATACTAACATGGATGCCGGTCATGGTGGTGCTTCCGGAAGATTTGAAGCCTTGAAAGAGGTAGCTGAAGAGTATGCGTTTTTGCTGGATTTGGAGGGTATAAACCAATAATTAAAAAAATTGCCTTAAATTTGACCGGTCTTAAAAGTTAATTTTTTAAGACTTTTTGTAAAACGAACTTCGATTTATGAGAGAAGACTTGAAGGTATATGACAATGTGTTACAGCTAGTAGGTAATACACCGTTGATTCACCTAAACAAAATAACCGATGGATTTAAAGGAGAATATTTTGCAAAAATAGAAGCCTTTAACCCGGGACACTCGTCTAAAGATAGAATTGCCCTACACATCATAGAAGAAGCCGAAAGAAAAGGCATCTTAAAACCAGGAGATACAATAATAGAAACAACCTCAGGTAATACAGGGTTTAGTATTGCTATGGTTAGCTGTATCAAAGGATATGAATGTATTTTGGCTGTTAGTTCAAAATCCTCCAAGGATAAGATCGATATGCTAAAAACGATGGGAGCGAAGGTATATGTTTGCCCGGCGAACGTTCCGGCAGATGATCCACGTTCTTATTATGAGGTGGCTAAAAGACTTCATTCTGAAATTAAAGGTTCAGTTTATATTAATCAATACTTTAATGAGTTGAATATTGATGCTCATTTCCAGAGTACTGGTCCAGAGATTTGGAAGCAAACTGAAGGAAAAATCACACACTTAGTAGCATGCAGCGGAACCGGAGGAACTATTTCCGGAACGGCCAGATTTCTAAAAGAGCAAAATCCTAATATTAAGGTTCTGGGTATTGATGCTTTTGGATCTGTATTAAAGAAATATCACGAAACACGTGAATTTGATAAAGGAGAGATCTATCCATACAGAATTGAAGGATTAGGGAAAAACCTTATTCCGTCGGCTACAGATTTCGACGTCATAGATAAGTTCACTAAAGTTAGTGATGAAGATGCAGCCCACTCTGCAAGGGAACTTGCGAGAACAGAAGGCCTTTTTGTTGGTTACACCAGTGGGGCGGCGATGCAGGGATTAAAGCAGCTAAATGAAGAAGGAGAATTCGATGCAAATTCTAATGTAGTGCTTCTTTTTCCTGATCATGGATCACGTTATATGAGTAAAATTTATAGCGATGACTGGATGAATGAGCAAGGATTCTTCGATTCTCAAAATGAAACAACTTCAGAATCTATTGAAGTAATCAAATAAAAGTTTTTAACACTTATTAACAAAAGCATTCTATTCTTTGTAGGATGCTTTTGTTTTTGCTAGATTTCGATGTTTATAATTTACTTTGTAGAATTGAGCCAAATTTCAGTATTTTTGCGGCTCGTCTAAAAAATGACCGATGAAGGATTTATTTGATAAAATTTACAAAGACAAAGGACCGCTAGGTAAATGGGCTGAACAGGCAGAAGGATATTTTGTATTTCCTAAACTGGAAGGACCAATTTCTAACCGTATGAAATTCCGCGGTAAAGAAGTTATCACCTGGAGTATTAACGACTACCTGGGACTAGCCAATCATCCTGAAGTTCGTAAAGTAGATGCAGAAGCAGCAGCCGAATATGGTTCTGCTTATCCTATGGGTGCGAGAATGATGAGTGGTCATACAGATCTTCATGAAAAATTACAGGATGAACTTGCTTCATTTGTACACAAGCAGTCAGCCTACCTACTTAACTTTGGTTACCAGGGAATGGTTTCCACCATCGATGCTTTGGTTTCAAAGCAGGATGTGATCGTATACGATGTAGATGCACATGCATGTATCATAGATGGTGTTAGATTGCATTTAGGCCAAAGATTTACC
>CBDTXN010000018.1:0-20478 GCA_965364455.1 uncultured Flavobacteriaceae bacterium | reverse complement strand
TGCTAGAATGGCTGTCCTTAGTTCCTGTAAAACTGGTTTCGGGAAAATTAGAACAGGTGAAGGTGTTATGAGTTTTGCCAGAGGATGTAGGTAGGCAGTTTGTCCGAGTTTGGTAAGTACGCTCTGGGAGGTTTCTGATAAGTCTTCCGGAGATATTGTTGGACTTTGGCATCTTGATCACTATGCGCGCCAGCGAAAAAGATCTGGAGCCTGGGCAACTACATATCGCAGCTATAATGAATTGATGGGTGCAAAACCGGTCCTGGCTTCCAATAACTCTAACTTTATTGAACCTGCACCGGGCGAACCAGTTTTAGTATCCTGGGATGATGCAGAGACCTTCTTCCATGAATTTGGTCATGCCCTGCATTTTCTTGCAGCAGATATTGAATATCCTACCTTGAACAGTGGTGTTCGCGATTATACTGAATTCCAGTCGCAACTTCTCGAAAGATGGTTATCTACAGATAAAGTGATTAATCAGTTTTTGAGACATCATGAAACCAATGAGGTGATCCCTGCAGATCTGGTAAAGAAGATCAAAAAAGCTTCTACTTTCAACCAGGGTTTTGCAACTACAGAATTCCTGGCGTCTGCGATCATGGATATGAAATATCACACTACAGATCCTGATAAAATTGATCCGGATACTTTCGAAAGAGAAACTCTTAAGAAACTGAACATGCCAGAAGAGATCGTGATGCGTCACAGAACTCCTCATTTTGGGCACGTTTTCTCTGGTGAAGGTTACGCCACCGGTTACTATGGATATCTATGGGCAGATGTTCTAACCTCTGATGCTGCTGAAGCTTTTGCAGAGGCGCCGGGTGGTTTTTATGATAAGGATGTAGCAGAAAAGCTGGTTAAGTACCTTTTTGCACCAAGAAATGCAATGGATCCGGCTGAAGCCTATAAAAAATTCCGCGGAAGAGATGCTAAGATCGACGCTCTGATGAGAGATCGCGGATTTCCAGTTCCTGAAAACCAGGATCAGTAATATTAAATTATAAATAATAAGAAATGCCCTGATAACTCAGGGCATTTTTTAATTGTCTGAAATTTATATTTTTAGCTCATCCCATTTTTAATAGACTCTGCTATTTTAATAGTACGCTTCACCTGATGTGAAATTGAAGTATTTGCCTTTTCATCCAGATTATCTACTCCCCCATTAGAACTAAAACCATAAGGATTACCGCCGGTTTTAAAAAGTTCCTGTGAAGTATATCCCGGAGCTGCGACTATTGCTCCCCAATGATACATGCTTTTATAAAGTGAAAGCAATGTGGTTTCCTGGCCACCATGTGGGTTTTGTGCACTTGTCATACCGGTAACAACCTTATTCACAAGCTTTCCCTGGCTCCAAAGACCACCGGTAGTATCAAAAAACGCCTGAACCTGGGAAGGTATATTTCCATATCTTGTTGGAAAACTGAAAATTATTGCATCGGCCCAATCCAGGTCATCTAGTTCGGCAGTTTCAATATTCTGAGTAGCCTCATGATGCTTCTTCCAGTGTTCATTAGATTCTATAGCTTCCTCTGGAGCGGTTTCCCTTATTCTTCTAAACCTCACCTCATGAGTTCCTTCAGATTTAGCAGCTTCATATGCCCATTTTGCCATTTTGTGGTTAGTTCCAGTTGCACTGTAATAAATTATTGCAATATTCATAACTAAGGATTTAATTAATTTTTACCTTAACTTAATTAGAAAGGTCGGGAACAACATTTAAATTTATTATAAAGTTTCACTCGAATAAAATATAATAGAAGGTTGATATTATTAGATAATCATAGACATTTTAAGATCTATAAGCCATACGGGTATTTAAGCCAGTTCATTACCAATCAAAAAAAAGCCGGTAATCATAAATTATTAGGAGAATTATACGATTTCCCGGAAGGCACCATGGCAGTAGGACGGCTGGATAAAGATTCTGAAGGTTTGCTCCTGCTTACTACCAACGGTAAACTAAGTACAAAAATTACCGCCGGGGATAGTGAAAAGGAGTATTATGTGCAGGTTGACGGGGAGATCACCGAAAAAGCAGTTGAAAAATTAAGGAAAGGACTGGATATAAGTATTTACGGAAAAACCTACCGGACTTTAGAATGCGAAGTAAGGTTCCTTGAAGAACGACCTGAATTCCCCGAACGGGCAAAAAAAATTAGGGATGAACGCCATGGACCTACGAGTTGGATAAGTATAACCCTGACTGAAGGTAAATTCCGCCAGGTTAAAAAAATGACCGCAGCAGTAGGTTTTCCAACTCTCAGGCTCGTAAGGGTAAGAATTGGAAATGAAATTCTGGATGAAATGTCTGCTGGTGAAGTCCGTGAACTCGAAAAGGTAAATCTTTAATAACCTGAAGCCTTACCGTCATAACTCCTGGAATCGGCAGCACCATATATCTGGCCGTCTACAGGATCAATAAAAATTCCCATCGCACTACCCTGGCTTCTCCTCAATTTTATTTCGTGGCCCATTTCCCTTAATATCCTCTTAGTATCCGGAGAAAACCCCCATGCTTCCATATAAGAAACATCGGGTAGCCACTGGTGGTGCATTCTTGGAGATTCTATGGCCTTGGCTATATCCAAATCGTGATCTATGACATTTACAATGATCTGGAGAACGGTATTTATTATCGTTCGTCCCCCCGGTGAACCGATAATGATAAAAGGTTTACCATCTTTGGCTACGATGGTTGGACTCATACTTGATAACATTCTCTTTTCCGGTTCTATCTGGTTTGGTTTAGTACCAATTCTACCTTCGGAATCAGTATAACCAGGAATGGCATTGAAATCTCCCATTTCGTTATTCAATAAAAATCCGGCTCCATCTACAACTATCTTTGAACCATAAGACTGTTCCAAGGTGTAAGTAAGAGAAACCGCATTCCCCTCTATGTCTATCACAGAAAGATGTGTGGTTTCAGGACTTTCATAGGCGAGATGAGTTTTATTAAAATTAGCTGAATCACTTACTGTGGCTTTATTTTCCTCTATAGACTCCCGTAACCTATCGGCATGGGATTTCGAAAGTAATCGTTCTAAAGGTAATTTTGGATTAAAATCCGGATCTCCAAGAAACTGGGCTCTATCAGCAAAAGCCCTCCGCATGGCTTCGGTTATATAATGTAAACTTTGGGCAGAGTTATGACCTGCAGCTCTAAGGTCAAGACCTTCAAGAATATTCAGCATTTCTATAACTGCCACTCCCCCTGAACTAGGTGGCCCCATCCCGAAGATCTCATAGCCGTGATAGGTACCTTTCACCGGAGGTAATTCTTTTGCTTCGTATTTCTTGAGATCTTTCTTTGTAATCAGACCATTTTCGGCTTTCATAAAATCGGCAATGAGATCTGCAGTTTTTCCTTTATAAAATCCGGAAACACCCTTGTCACGAATTCTTTTAAGGGTTTCAGCAAGGTCATTTTGAACTAATATATCACCAGGTCTGAAAGCTTTTCCATCAGGTTTCAGAAAAACTTTTGCTGTTGAAGGGTATTCCTCCTTATTTCTCTCCAGCCAGTTAGAAAAACCTGCCAGAGGTGCGGTCACCTGAAATCCATTTTCAGCAAGATCTATCGACGGCTGAACCAGGTTCTTCCATTCCAGTTTTCCATATTTCTGATGAGCCTTATAAAGGCCGGCAACGGTACCGGGTACTCCTACCGATAATATTCCGTCATGATTGGAATTGTCTTTAACTTTCCCATCCTCTCCCAGGTACATATCTTTAGTAGCAGCAAGCGGCGCTTTTTCCCGAAAATTAAAAGTCGTGGATTCACCATTATCACCATGATAAACCAGGAAGCCACCTCCACCTATATTACCCGCAGAAGGTAAAGTAACCACAAGGGCAAACGCAGTCGCTACCGAGGCGTCTACCGCTGAACCTCCCTGCTCAAGGACTTTTTTTCCCACATCTGAAGCCAGGTGATGACTGCTCACAACCATACCATTTTCCGCAGGAACCGGAATTCTACCAGTTTGCGAATAAATACTGTTGCTGTAAAAAATAAAAAGGAAAAAGGAAAAGCTTAGCTTGAGGATTAGGTTCATTCCATGAGGATTTAGTGAAATAAACCTAGCTATTATTTTCGAAATAACCCAGTGATGGAATTAGCAATTATTGGGTGTCAAGGTATAAGCTTTCTGAAATAGTAAAAATGTTTGTTTTGCTTTTTCGGAAGCTGCTTTGATCTCATTTTCTGAGAAATCCCTGGATCGCAGGAATTTTAGAAATTGATTCCACCCTTGCATACTACTGCGGTCACCTGAAAAGAATTTCTGATTTTGCTCAATTTCGAGATGACTGCAGTTCTTCAATTCTTTACCAATAAGCATACCTCCCATAGCAGAACCTTCGATCACATAGGCAGCTCCAATGGCTTCAGCTTCACTATTACATGAAAAATCGACCTCAAGATCAAGATCGATTACTCCAAGCCTATGCAAATCCTGGCTTAGACGTAAGGTTTTATCACTTTCATATTCAGGCAAAAATTTTGTGATTTCTTTTTCGGCATTTTGGTAGGCTACATAATTTTGAAAAAGCAAAGCCTTGTATTCTTCCAGATCAATAGAATGGTCCATGATCTTATTTGCAAGATTATCTTTTTCTAATTCGCGGTGTAATTCAGCCGTCTCCTCCCGTAATCTATTCAACATCTTCGTCATCTATCTTAAACTGATTTATTGCCTTTTTTATCTTTTCGATATTTTCCTTGTGCTCCACATTATCCTCATTCATTTTAGCCAGGTAATCATATATCTGGTTTACGGTGATCTTATTGTTTCTTATTTTCTCCCTTAGATCATCCCTGGCCACCATGTTTACGACAACCTTTTTCAATAATGGTTCAAGCTTCTCACCCAGGTTGTTCATGTGTTTTTTAAGGATATATCCTGAAGCTCCATTTAAAATGGTATTTGCAGCAAGCTCCTCATCATTTATAGTTCCGGTAATAAAGATAAAGGCGATATTTTCGTCATATTCCTTTACCGTTTCCATGACATCAAGCCCCGTGCAGGTTGGTAGATTATAATCTGAAAGCACGACATCGGGTGCAAAATTTATCAAATGCTCCCGGCATTCTTCAATATTATCTGTTACCTCGATCTGTGGATAATTAATTATCTTATTGATCTGTCTCTTGATAAGGGCAGCATCGGTTTCCTGGTCTTCTACCAATAATATTCGGAGAGAAGTATTGATCATTTAATCACTATTAATAAATTATACGAAACTATTACAAAGTCGTATAACTGGCAATTTTGAATTGTTAAACATAGAAATAGAAAGTAGTGCCTTTACCTAATTCACTTTCTGCCCAGATCGCACCGTTGTGTTTTTCAATGATCTTTTTTACAATGGCAAGTCCTATACCGGTTCCCTTGATGTTATCTCCCGAAAACCTTGAGAAAAGTTCAAAGATCTCTTCTTTATATTTTGGATCGAACCCTATCCCATTATCCTTAACGTAGTACACAGCCTTTCTGTTAATTACTTCTGTACCAATTTCGATTTCAGGATTTTTACTCTTCTCACTGTATTTTAGAGCATTTGTAATAAGATTTGACCATATCTGGCTAAGCATTCTCTTATCGCCAAGCATTCTGGGAAGGTTTTCTTCTAATTTTATTCTAGTTTCGGGATAATTAGATTTCACATTAAAGGAAACAAAAATATCCTGTATCATGTTATTAGCTGAATTCGTGGTCTTATTAATATTCTGATTTGAAACACCTGCAAAATCAAGAATATTATCAATGAGATCCTGCATCTCCTGTACAGAAGCTAAAATAGTATCTACGGCTATTTGCCCTTCTTTTTCCAGATCGGTAAAATGGTCTTCTTTAAGAATGTGCGCATAACCATCTATTCCCCTTAAAGGTGCTTTAAGGTCATGGGAAAGTCCCTGACTGAAAAGCTCCAGCTCATTATGAGCCTCTATAATTCTTTCGTTTAAGACGTCGATCTCCTTTTTCTGGTTTTCCAGAATTACATAACTAATACTTTCACTAAGATTCCTGGCACCACTAACCTCAAAATCCTTCCAGGTGTTTGACACACCGGTTAATTCTTCAGTCCATTTTTCAAATGATTTTCGCGGGGTAAGTCTATTCTTATCATGATCGTAGGTCGCCTTGTTCTCTGGGTTTCCTCCCCAATCTACGGTTTGTACGACTTCTGGTCTAAACCAAATGATAAAATCCCTATCGCTTTGGCCCAGCCTTACGCTAAGAATACCAGATCCTGATTCTTTAAATTTCCTGGCTTCAGGATAAAATTGCAGCAGGTTTTTAGTAAAAAAAAGGCTGTCATTTTTTAGGGCAAGAAAATTCTTGATAAGCTTTTTAACTTCCGTTTTTTCAGGAGTGTTTCCTACTAGTTTTACTTTGCCTTTCAGAACAATGGCTGCGCCAGAACATGGTATTAGATCTGTAACCTTCGTGTTAAAATTAGAGAGTCCTTTTTTAATACTTTCCTTTTGGTTGACCTGCTTTAGCAAAGTAGCTCTAAGGTCATCGATCTTTTCAATATTCTTGACAAAATAATTAGAGTTACGTAAGGATAATTCATTAGAAAAGATCTGTATCAAAAACTCACAAGTCTGCCTTTGATAATAGTTTATGAACCTGTCCTGAGAATGATGACATGCTAGCAATCCCCAAAGTTTACCATTACTTATAAGTGCAGCTGTTAAAGAGGCTCCAACTTCCATATTTTGTAAATACTCAATATGAATAGGCGATACTGCTCTTAATTTCGAATTGGTAAGATCCAGCGGTTGATTGTCTACAGGAGATAAAGCCGGAACTATCTTAACAGGATTATAATTTACATTAGTAATTATACGTACCCTGTTCTTTAAGAACAGTTCTCTAGCCTGTTTTGGAATATCACTGGCAGGATAATGCAGTCCCAACCAACTTTTCATATCTTCATTTCGTTCTTCAGCGATCACTTTACCATTCCATTCTTCATCGAACTTATAGATCATGACCCTGTCATAACCAAAGATCGATTTTGTGATCTTCGCTGCATCCTTACAAAGCTCATCTGTAGTTTCAGAAGCGCTTAAAGTATTTAAAAGGCTGGAAAGTTCCTTCTGAAAATCATAATTATTAACCTTACTATCTATAGGCTCTATATCAAGAATAAGATTTTTTTTGGATAGATGCGGAATGATCACAAACCTCTTACCAGCGATCGTAGTTTCTTCTACTTCAAAAACGCCATTTTCTACAACCGTTTCCTGAAGTTGTTTAGATAATTGGCCTTCGAGAAGAATGTTCAAGTCTTTTCCAAGAATTTCTTCAGAAGAAATTCCAAAAAAGAACTCGCAATTTTCGCTAATTTGGGTTATTGTACCTGTAGATTTCTCACATGCTACCAGAACGCCGTGTTCCTGTGTAGAACCAATAATATGAATTGGTTCTTTTTCGCAACTGGATAAATCAACATTCTCGGGGTAAGTATTCTGGGGCATTATACTATTCAGCTTTTAATTTGAAGTAGAAGGTACTCCCTACTCCTTCCTGAGAATCTACCCAAATACTACCTTCGTGCAGAAGAACGATCTTCTCCACATGGGCAAGACCAACACCGGTCCCTTCCCTATCTTCATTACCTGGAACACGATTAAAGATCGTGAAAATGTTCTTTTGATCCTCTTTGGAAATACCAACTCCATTATCCATGATAGAGAATACCCAAAATTCATTCTCCCGATATGCCGAAATTCTTATTTCCGGATCCCTGTCATCGGGAACATACTTTATAGCATTACTTATAAGATTCTGAAAAAGAAGTCTTATTTCCACTTCATAACCCATTAATTTTGGCAGAGCCCCCGTATGAACTTTAGCATTGGTATCCCTGATACTTTTCCCAAGATCATATTTTACAACTTCTACAACTTCCTTGGTATCTACGAGTGATTTTTCTCCGTTTTTCCCAATTCTGGAATGCTCTAAAAGTGCCCGGATCTGAGCAGATAGTCTATCTGATGCGTTCTTGATATATTTTATATAATTTTCACCTTTTTCGTCAAGCTGACTTGCGTACATTTTCCCGAGTACATCGCTACCAAATTTAATTGTAGCAAGTGGTTCCTGAAGGTCATGCGAAGCAATAGAAACGAATTGCTCCAGGTCTCTGTTAGCTCTTTCAAGATCGGCCTTTTGCTCTTTTAACTGCTCCTGTGCAAGCTTAAGTGCCGAAATATCTACACAGGTATATCTAATAGTTAGGATTTCATCATTTTCATCCTTCTCAGCAGTTCCATTCAGGATAACGGGTAAATTCTCCCCATCCTTCGTGACCATCTTCTGCTCGAGATTAATGAGCTCTCCAGATTCTTTAAAATTATTTTTAAGCTGAAATTTCTTAAGCTTGGAATCTTTCGTAAATAGGTCGTAAATGTGCTTACCTATAACTTCATCTTCAGTGTCATAACCCAGTTTTTGGACAGCTTTTTTATTGCATTGAACGATCTTCAAACTTTTTGGCTCAACACTCAAGTGCAAAACAGGATCATCCTCATAGAAAGATTTAAATCGTTTTTCACTGGCGATAAGCTTTTCCTTAGATTTTTGAATGGTTTCAATATCGATAAATGATATTACCACTCCGTCCACCTTATTGTTAGAATCCATATAAGGACTAATACGTTGTAGGTAATTCTTACCTTCTCTTGAAACAATGTGCTTTTCAAGTATTTTGCCGGTTTTAAGAACCTTTTTACACCTGTCTATAAAGCTTTGCTTTCTAGTTAACCCAAAACTGTTCACAAAGTTGTCTATAGGTCTTCCTATATCCCCATTTATTAGACTGAAATGTTTCTTAATTGCTGGTGTGAATTTCCTGATCTTAAATTTAGAATCAAGGAAAATAACCCCAATATCGGTACTTTTAAGAAGATTGTTCATATCTGCATTTAATGCTGACAGGTCATCCATTTTTTGGATATTCTCGGCATTAACAGTATTTATCTCTTCATTTACACTTTGTAACTCCTCGTTCGTACTTTGTAATTCTTCATTAGAAGCTAAAAGCTCTTCATTAGCTGCCTGTAATTCTTCATTACTGGTCTCTATTTCTTCTAAGGAAGTTTGAAGATCTTCCTTGGTATTTTTTAATTCATTCTCAAGATTAGCAACATATTCCTTCGTTTGGTTTGAAGGACTAATTTTTGGAACCTCTGTAACCTCATCAAAATTAAGTTCCTTTTCTATAAAAGAGATAACGTAATTGGTTTCACCTTGCAGGCTATGATCCCTAAAGGGTTTAATTACGATATCTGCACCTATTTTTTTATCGTTTTGTTTAATAACGACATCCCGATAAATAACCTTTTCCTGATTCTTAAATGCTTTATTGAAAGTTGACTGAACGATATATTTCAGGTCATTCTCCAGCATATCCAGCAAATTAATAGAGAATCCGCTTAAAGGTAAATTGGCGTATTTCCTGAATTCGCCAACCGCCTGAAGGATATTATAATCTGAATCTACAAATACCGAAGCTCCACCAAATTGTTCCAAAATGGTTTCATTCAGCTCGGTTTGTAATTTTTGCTTGATAGGATTACTGGCAGGACTTCTAAATTTTTTCCTTTCAGTATCAGCTTTATTTTCGAGTAAACTGGCATTTGTAGCCCCATTATTAGAAGCATGACTAATACCATTCTTTATTCTAGTGCTCGGTTTGATATTCCTGTAAATTTTCCACCTTCTGTTTATTTCAGAAAAATGCTCTTTATGACTCTGTACACTTTCGCTTGTACCCAAAACCAAAATTCCATTTTCTTTAAGGCCATAGTGAAGCATGTTCATGGCCTTTTTCTGAATGCTGTTCTGAAAATAGATAAGTAGATTCCTGCAAACAACCATATCCATATTACTGAAAGGTGGATTCTTAATGATATTATGTTTGGAAAATATTACTGTCCTTCTAATCTTTTCAGAAACCTGGTAACCATTAGATTTACTTAAAAAATATTTCAGTAAGAGTTCTTTCGAAACATCTGCAACAATACTTTCCGGGTAGATTCCTTTACTTCCTATGTCCAGGTGAGGTTGAGAGATATCGGTTGCAAAAATCTTCAATTCAAGATTCTTACCCTGTCGCTCCATTTCTTCGTGTAAACACATGGCAAATGAATATGCCTCCTCTCCTGTACTACAAGCCACGTCCCAAACCTTCAGGGTTTCTCCGTCCTTTTTTTCCTCAATTAGCTGAGGAAAAACATCCTTTTTGAGGATTTCCCAAACCTTTTCATCACGGAAAAATTTGGTGACTCCAATCAAGAATTCCCTGTAAAGTATTTCTACTTCTTCATCTTCAGATTTAAGATACTGGAAATATTCGCCTAAATCCTTGCATTTACATATGTTAACCCGTCTGGCTACTCTCCTGGCGAGTGTTGCATATTTATACTCTCTAAAGTCGAGCCCTGCCTTTTGGTCTATATAATTTAGAATATTATTTAATTCATTTTCGTCATACTGCACATCTCCATCCTTAAAATGGAAAACTGGAGGTGCTGAAATAAATTCTATCAATTCCGGCCCCATTTCTTCCACTGGAAGGATGTAATCTACAAGCCCTGTATTAATGGCACTTTTTGGCATACCGTCAAACTTAGCTTCGGAAGGCTCCTGCACCATTACCATCCCATCGTTCTCCTTAATAGCCCTTACTCCTCTGGTGCCATCACTACCGGTTCCACTAAGCACTATTCCGATACTCGTTTCCCTACGTTGTTTTGCCATAGATTCAAAGAACATATCTATAGGCAGGTTCAGGGTTTGATTATTCGGTTTTTCTTTAAGTCTAAGGGTATTCCCCTCGAGTATGAGATTATTAACCGGGGGAATAAGATATACGTGCCCAGATTCCACTTTCATTTCATCCACGATCTGAACAATAGGAAGATTAGTGTTTTTCCTTAAGAGATCTCCCATCATACTCTTATAATCGGGGGATAAATGTTGAATTACGACATAAGCGTTCTTATCAGTAGCGGGTATATTCTTAAAGAAGGCTTTCAATGCCTCCAGTCCTCCTGCACTCGCTCCGACAGCAATAATACGGGTTTGATCAATTTTATTTTCAGTTACAGACTCTGCTGTAAGGCTTTCATTGGTATTTTCCATTAATCTGACTGGTAAATTATTACTTCGAAATCAAACAGATTTAATTTAATCGGTAATGATAATTTTTAAATCTTAAAAGGAATGCTACTTTTCAAACAATTATTACGTCAAATACCAGTAATCCTTAAAAATCACCATAATTCGGCCTAATGAAAAACGAATTTGATTTCTAAGTTTAAAATTGGTCAAATATCAATCCAAAGATTTCAATCCCAACCTGACATAATTACAGAAAATTGTCATTTCTGCAAATATTTCGATTTATTAAGAAACCTTAGATATAAATAACATTATTTTAAGAAAGTCCTGAATTCGACAAAAACATTCAAATTTCGGCGAATATGAAATCCTCAGCAATATTTGTTTATAATTCTCATACCCTCAAAAATACGAACATACATTTGAGTATGCTAGCGAAAATAACGCATGGAGTTTAAGATAATTTATAGGATTTTATGGTTTTATTAATGCAAGCTTCAACATATTCAGAGTAAATTATTGGCCTAAAATAAATGCTAACCAAAATTATTGGCATTATCGCATGGTATTTGTCCAATTACGTATGCAATATTTTGGCAGAAAGCCAATACAATTTGAACCAAAAAATAAAAAATGAAGACATTAGTTATTGGAGCAGGAAATATGGGACTAACATACGCAGAAGGTATGGCTCAATCTGCAATGCTTAATCGAAGAAACCTTATGGTGTTCGATAAGTCTGCAGACGTCATCGCCAGGTTAAGGGATCTTGACCACTTTGACGTATATGAATCCCTGGAAGAATGCCTGCCCCAGGCAGATATGGTTTTCGTAGCAGTAAAACCCTACCATTGTGATGATCTTTTTGCAGAAATGAAACCTATGGTTAATCAGGAACAAATATTTGTTTCCCTGATGGCTGGAGTTACAATAGGTAAAATTCAGGAAGGTCTTAATGCAAAGAAAGTTGTGAGAGCAATGCCTAACCTACCGGCGCAGGTAGGAAAAGGAGTCACTTCATATACAGAATCTGAAAATGTTTCACGTGTAGAGCTTCTAATGGTACGTAACCTATTAGATACTACCGGAGAATCTATTCATGTTGAAAATGAAAATTACATAGACGCCTCTACAGGAATCTCAGGTAGTGGGCCAGCCTATGTATTCTATTTCATGAATTCAATGTTAGAGGCTGCCAGAAAAATGGGATTCTCTAAGAATGATTCAAAAGTATTGGTAAGCCAGACTTTTGAAGGAGCCGTGGAATTATTCAACCAGAACGACCTTTCTCCAGATACCTGGATGGATCGTGTAGCTTCTAAAGGTGGAACAACACGAGCGGCATTGGATTCAATGGATGATAATAATGTGAAGGAATTGATCAAGGAAGCAGCTTATGCAGCATTTGATCGTGCAGTAGAACTAGGAGAGGATAAATAATAAAATTCAAAGATTAGATAAACACTCTAAAAATGGATAATAAAAGAAGAATTGTCGTTAAAGTTGGTACTAATGTAATGACCAATAAGGACAATAGAATTTTAGGACCGGTACTAAAAAGTTTAGTAAGACAGATCGCTACACTATATGAAGAAGATATTTTAGTAGTACTGGTATCCTCTGGATCTGCAATTGCCGGGAAAGAAATTCTTGGGGAAATAAATATTGAAGACGCCAGTAAACGTAGACAGGTATATTCTTCGGTAGGACAACCAAGAATGATGAGGCACTATTATAGTATATTTCATGATTATGGAATGAGATGTGCTCAGGTACTAGCCACCAAACGTGACTTCAGCCCGGGAATTCACAGGGAAAACATGATCAACTGTTACGAGTCGCTACTATCTGAAGGTATTATTCCAATCGCGAATGAAGATGATGCCGTTTCAGTCACTATGTCTATGTTCTCAGATAATGATGAATTAGCAAGTTTGGTAGCAGAACTGATCGGTGCTGAAAAACTGATCATTTTAAGTGATACTGATGGACTTTATACCGGACACCCTGAAGATGATGATTCTGAAAAACTGAATAAAGTTCAGGTTGATGAAAATGTTGAAAAATACGTTCAGGAATCAGGTAAAGGTGAAGGTGAAGGCCGTGGCGGAATGGAATCTAAAATAAAGATCGCCAAGGGAACTGCTGCGAAGAACATAACTACCTATATAGCAAATGGTAAACGCGAGGATGTGATCCTTGATATCATGGCAGGGAAACCTGTAGGAACTAAGTTTACCTCATAAACGAATTAGATTAACATAAATAAAGAAACGAAGAAAATGAAGTTGATAAAATCTGAAACTAAAAATAACGTACTTAAATCCATGATGAATATCCTGGATAAAAGACGTAAAGAAATTGTTGAAGCCAATAAAAAAGATCAGGATGCATTTAGCAGAGATGATCAGGCATTATATGACAGACTTGTGGTTAATGACCAGAAGGTTGACGATATGATCCGTTCTGTAAGGGAAGTTATGGAACAGGAGGATCCTGTAGGACAGGTAATTGAGCACCGTAAACTTGATACAGGTCTCGATATTACCAATAAAACAGCACCTTTCGGAAATATCCTTATTATTTATGAATCAAGACCAGATGTAACAATTGAAGCAGCCGTTCTTGCTTTTAAAGCAAATAATAAGATTTACCTTAAAGGTGGTAAGGAAGCAATTAACAGTAATAAGATCCTGGAAGAATGCTGGCATGAAGCCCTTGCAGAAAATGGTCTTGAAAAAGACTGGATCGAATTGCTGCATATGGATAGAAAAGAAACCCAGGAATTTCTTAAAAACCCACCAAATCAATTAGACCTTATCGTACCACGAGGTGGTGAAAGACTAATTGGTTTTGTAAAAGAACATGCTACCGGAGCAGTTCTGGTAAGCGGTAGAGGAAATAATTTCCTTTATGTTTCTAAAAATGCTGATTTTGAAGTTGCTAAAAAAGTAATGTTAAACGCTAAGATCGATAAGATCTCTGGTTGTAACGCACTTGATAAAGTTCTTGTAGATAAGAATATCGAAGGATATGAATCTAAATTGAAAGAACTTCATGAACTATTCAGAGACAACAAAGTAAATATCTTGGTGGACGAAGAAGTTTCCAAAGTACTTACCGACCTTGAAAAAGTTCCATCTGAAGATACATGGTATGAGGAATTTCTTTCAATGAAGATCGTGATTGGAGCTATTGACGGATTGGATGCAGCGATCGATAAGATCAACAAATACTCCGGAGGTCACTCTGCGTCTATTATCACTAAAGATAAAGATGAAGCTCTAACCTTTATGGAACAGGTAGATAGTGCAGCTGTTTATCATAACGCTTCTACCAGGTTTACCGATGGTGGACAGATGGGAGTTGGAGCTGAGCTGGCAATTTCTACAGATAAACTTCACCACAGAGGTCCATTAGGACTTAAACAACTTGTAACTAACAAGTATTATGTGCTTGGTGAAGGACATGTAAGAGTATAATTACTTGAACTATATAATTTAAAAAGGCGCCAATTGGCGCCTTTTCTTTTGTAACTTTTTTATAATATTGAAGTCTAATTCCCGTAAAGAAGATCTCATGAAAAAAATATTATTAGGAGTTACGGCAGCCGCTATGCTTTTTGCCTGTAAAACTCAAAATGTGCCCCAGGCCCAAGCTGAACAGCCTGTAATAGCAAAAATTAACCTGGTTGATGTAGAAGATGACAAGGTTTGGGTTACTGTAGACCCGGATAAATTCACCACTGAATCCACAACTTTCAATATACCCAAGACAGTTCCAGGAACTTATTCTGAAGACAACTACGGTAAATTCGCTGAAGGTTTTAAAGCTTTAGATTATAAAGGCAATGAAATGACTGTTACTAAAGTTGATGATAACAGTTATACTATAGGAAATGCTAAAGACCTGGATAAAGTTATATACCTGGTAAACGATTCATTCGACTGGGATAATGAAGGAGGGGTTTACTCAATGGCAGGAACCAATATTTTAAAAGATGAAAATTTCCTGTTGAATCTACATGGCTTTATAGGATATTTTGACCAGATGAAAGAAAAAGAATTTCGTCTTGAGGTATTAAGACCTTCAGATCTTATAGCTGGAACTTCTTTAACCATAGACCAAACTATTGCCGGTAAAGATGCCAATAGCAAAACCGATGTTTATAATCTTGACAGATATTTTGAGGTTATAGACAATCCTATTATGTATTCGGCACCAGACACTACAAGTTTTATGGTTCAGGATATGCAGGTTTTAGTAAGTGTTTATTCGCCAAATAAAAAGCACACAGCGCAAAGCCTTAAGCCTGAAATGGAAAAAATGATCCGTGCTCAAAAAAGATTCCTTGGTGATATTAACAGTACAGACAAGTATGCGATCCTGGTTTATCTTTCAGATTCTCCGGGAGAAGGAAATGCGGGTAATTTTGGAGCATTAGAACACCACACCTCTACAGTTGTTGTAATGCCGGAATCTATGGAAGCAGATGCACTGGATAAAAGTATGACCGATATCGTTTCTCACGAATTCTTTCATATTATCACTCCTCTTGGAATACATTCAAACGAAGTACATTATTTCGATTATAACGATCCTAAAATGTCTCAACATTTATGGATGTATGAGGGCGTAACAGAATATTTCGCCAATCTTTTCCAGGTAAATCAGGGGCTTATAAGCAACCAGGAGTTTTACAATAGAATGGTAGAAAAGATCAATACTTCCAAAAGGTTTGATGATACTGTTCCATTTACCGTTATGAGTAAGAACATCCTGGAAGACGAGTACAAAGACAGCTATTACAATGTGTACCAGAAAGGTGCACTTATAGGTATGTCCCTGGATATTCGTCTAAGGGAATTAAGCGGCGGTAAAATGGGTATTCTTGACCTCATGAAAAAGCTTAATGCAAAATATGGAAAGGATAAACCGTTTAATGATGAGGATCTAATTCCAGTTATCGTTGATCTTACTTATCCTGAGATCCAGGATTTCTTCGACACTTATGTGAGTGGTCCTACTCCTATTCCCTACAATGAATTTTTCAACAAGGTTGGGTTAGAAGAAAAAGAGATCATGAATGAGGTTGGTTTCTTTTTACAGGGTCAAACACCATATATCACAGCAAATCAACAAACGATGGAAATCCTTTTCCGCCCCGATATCGAACTGAACACTTTCTTAAAGGATTTCGGTATACAGGGAGGAGATACTCTTAAATCTGTAAATGGTACGGAATATAATATCCAAAATGTTTATGACCTTATCATGGCCAGTCAGGGATGGAAAGAAGGGGATGATATGAAGATGACCATAATGAGAGACGGTGAGGAAATTGTACTGGAAGGAAAGGTTTCTACTCCTAAAGCGATGGAAAGAACTTATGCCGAAACCCAAAATGCAGACGGAGATCAAATTGAACTTCGTAACGCATGGCTTAAAGGTTAAAATCTCTTTACCTATAATATTATTAGAGCGGCAGGAATTCCTGCCGCTTTTTTTATATTCTTTTATGATATAAGCATTGTTTACTTATTATCTTTAAATCCAGTAAAACCAACCACACATGGAAATTCCTATCCTTCAGGATATAGTAATAATATTAGGGTTATCTATCATTATAATCCTGGCCTTCAATCGCTTAAAAATACCGGCGATTCTCGGCTTTTTAATTGCTGGGATCATTGCGGGGCCGCATGCTTTTAACCTAATTAGTTCTCAGCATGAGGTGGAATTACTATCTGAAATTGGTATCATCTTTTTACTTTTTGTAATTGGGATCGAACTTTCATTAAAAGGCCTCGCTTCTATAAAAAAGATCATTTTCCTTGGAGGTGGTTTACAGGTTGGAGGAACCATATTGATAACAGCAGGTATTTCCACGTTTATAGGTTTACCTTTAAATACCTCAATATTTCTAGGATTTCTATTCAGTTTGAGTAGTACCGCCATTGTACTGAAATTACTTCAGGAACGCGGGGAGATGTCCACACCACATGGAAAAATTGGTTTAGGAATATTAATATTCCAGGATATAATTGTGGTTCCCATGATGCTATTCACTCCTCTTCTGGCAGGTGAAACCCCAAATATTCTATCTACAATAGCAATTATGGCAATTAAGATCTTATTGGTCCTGGTAGTTGTCTATATACTTGCGAGATATGTAGCACCTAAGATCTTTGGATGGGTAGTTAAAACTAAAAATCAGGAGTTATTTATTCTGACCGTGGTAGTGTTTTGCTTTGGAGTTGCCTGGTTAACCTCAACGGTGGGTCTTTCACTCGCTTTAGGTGCATTTTTCGCCGGACTTATAATTTCAGAATCTGATTATAGCCATCAGGCTACTGCGAACGTTCTTCCTTTCAGGGAGATCTTTATCAGTTTCTTTTTTATCTCTGTAGGTACACTTTTAAATCTCGATTTCTTCATCGGAAACCTCCTTACTATTCTTTTACTAGTAATAGGAGTGATCCTTTTAAAAATGCTTGTTGTCGCCCTGACAGTACTAATTTTAAAATTTCCGGTAAGAACAGTATTTCTGGCTTTATTCAGCTTGTTCCAGGTAGGTGAATTTTCATTGTTACTTTCAGGAGTTGGTAAAGAAAGCGGGATAATACCAGAGAATATTTACCAGTATTTCCTAGCCATTTCGATCATAACCATGGGTATTACCCCATTTTTGATCTCGGCTGCCCCAAAGATCACCTATTCTTTACTTAAAGCTCCCATCCCTTCAGCAGTAAGAAAAAGGCTTGAAAATATTAAAAAAAGTTCTCAGGCTGAAGAGGAGTTCTCTGAAGAAAATCTACATGACCATTTAGTACTTATCGGTTTTGGAATCAATGGTTCAAATATCGCCAAGGCAGCGAGAAAGGCTGAGATTCCTTATGTTATTATAGACACGAATCCTGAAAGTTTTGAAAAGGCTAAAAAAGATAATGAACCAATAATATTTGGTGATGCCACCCAGGCTACGATCCTTAAGCACGCACATGTACAGGAAGCCAGGGTTATAGTGATTGCTATTTCTGATGCTGAAGCCACCAGAAAAATGTTATCAAGCATAAGGCAATTCACTCAAACAGCTACGGTCATTGTCAGGACCAAATATGTAAGAGAGATGGAAGATGCGATGAGGCTTGGAGCAGATGAAGTGGTTCCTGAAGAATTCGAGACTTCTATCGAGATTTTTACCAGGGTCTTAAAGAAATACCTTGTTCCTTTCGATGAAATTCAGGAGTTTATAAACCAGATACGGTCTTCAGATTATGAGATGCTTACTTCCATGAAAAAGAGTCCGCACTCCCCCGCCCTGCAACACCTCAATATTCCAAATCGTGAAATTGTAACGCTGAAAGTGAAGCGCGATAATAGCCAGATTGTAGGAAAGACCATTCAGGAAGCAGGAATTGGCAAGAATTACCGGGTCACTGTCCTGGCAATTCATCGTGACCGCAGGTATCTCACTGAGATTTCTCCTGATACTACAATACAACAGGGAGACCTTTTATATCTATTTGGGCATCCAAATAATATAAACCATTTAAATACGCTGCTTTCCTTTTAATGTCCCTTAATTTTTTAAATTTAGAGCCCTAACCATTTATCATGATCAATGAGTAATACGCCAGAGAAGAGCAGGAGTTACTACAAGTTTATTCGTTTTATGCTGAAGTACTGGAACAGCGACCTTTTCAGGCAAACCAGTGCCGTGGCAATGAATGATTCACTTTCAGAGGAAGATGAGGATCATAGATTTGATCAATCTCCAGATGAGCTGGTAGAAGACCTTAAACAAATGGGGCCTACTTATATAAAACTAGGCCAGTTACTTTCAACCAGGCCAGACCTTTTACCGGATGAATATTTGAAGGCATTATCAAACTTACAGGATAATGTTTCCCCGGTTCCATTTGAAGACGTAAAAGGAATTATCGAAGCAGAACTTGGAACTAAAATTTCCAGGGCTTTTAATTCTTTTGATGAAAAACCTTTGGCCAGTGCTTCTATAGGTCAGGTGCATCGTGCAGAACTACACTCGGGCAAACCGGTAGCAGTTAAAGTACAGAGGCCGGGAATCGCAAAACAATTCATAGATGACCTGGACAGGCTTGATGAGTTGACTGCGATGGCTGTTAGACACCTGGAAACAGCAAAAACTTATGCCATAGATGATGTTTTCGCCGAACTAAGGCGTATCCTTTTAAACGAGCTGGATTATAAAAAAGAGGCTCAGAATCTTTTAACCTTAAAGAAGAATCTGGAACAGTATGAGAATCTGATCATTCCCGCACCTATTAAGGATTATAGCTCCAACAAGGTTTTAACCATGGAGTTCGTAAGCGGTAAAAAAATCACTTCTCTTTCTCCTCTAAGGCAGATGGAGAATGATTATTCAGATCTTGTAGAGGAACTAGTTGAGGCATATCTTCAGCAAATAATCAATGATGGTTTTGCTCACGCAGATCCACATCCAGGAAATATTAAATTCACTGAAAATAATCAGATCGCATTAATTGACCTTGGAATGGTAGCTAGATTCACTCCCAAGCTTCAGGAGAATTTAATTGAATTGCTTCTGGCTATTAGTCAGAGTAATGGGGAAAAGACGGCGCAGACACTTTTAAAGATGAGTGAACTTAGTGAGGAATCTCAAAAAAAGGAATTCGCGAAGACCGTAAGTGATGTTATTATGGAAAGTGAGAATAGCCTCGCCAAAGACCTACAGACCGGCAAGGTGCTTATACAACTCAACAGACTTGCTCTTACCACACATATAAAATTACCCGTAGAGATTAATATTCTTGGAAAGATCCTACTGAACCTGGATCAGATCGTAGCCATGCTTGATCCTGAATTTGATCTTAGAGCAGCCATTCAGAGGAATGTTCATGAGATCATGCGGAAAAAGATGCTGAGTGAATTAAAACCTGAAAATTTCTTCAGCACTTTAATTGAATCCAAGCACTTTCTGGAAAATATGCCCGGAAGGATGAACCTGATCTCTGAAAATCTGGCCAATAATGAATTCAAAATAAAGATCGATGCCATAGATGAAAAACGGGTAACCGATGGCTTTCAAAAAGTAGCGAACCGCATAACCTTAGGATTGATCATTGCTGCCATGATCATTGGCGCTTCTATGTTGATGCAAGTACCTTCAGATTTTACTATTTTTGGATATCCCGGCCTCGCGATGATTTTCTTTTTATTGGCTGCCGGGGGCGCTATCGTATTGAGTTATGTGATTATTTTTCGAGACGAAAACGTAAAGTATAAAGACGAAGTGTTAACCGTCAGAATTTTTATATCAGAA
>CBDTXN010000017.1:0-21393 GCA_965364455.1 uncultured Flavobacteriaceae bacterium | reverse complement strand
AATCAAACTGAAAAGGCATAGTATCTCTTTTTACCTCAACTTTCGCCCAGTAATCTTCTTTTGGAGCCTGAGGGAAAATTACGATAGCAGGAAAATCTTTTCTATTCTCATCTTTCAGAAATAGATCACTTCCGTGAACCAGCTGAGATTCATTATTATCTCCTCTTTCGCCAGCACCATGTAAAACAAGGACCACCGGGTATTTCTCATTTTCAGAAAAATCCTCAGGATACAGAATTCTGTAATTAAGAGTATCATTTTCAGCGATGAATTGTTCTCTTTTAAATTCTTCTTTAGATTGGGCATTCATGCTAATGGGAAGCATTAGAAGAATGGCCGCCAGGGCGAACAATAAATATTTTAATCTATTTTCCATAAGTAAAACCTAATTTTTCAAGTCCGTTCTGTACTTCAGGAGCTCCCATAAAAAGATCCCAGATAAGTCCAGATCTGTAATTTTCGATCATTACCACCATTGGTCCCTGGTCTATTGCCAGATATTGCGGGGCAACCCATTTCTCTCCTTCAAGGCTGTAGGCATCATAAAAACCTGCCGGACCCCAAACAAGGTCGTTTAAATCTGTAAAGAAATATCGCATTGCACCCAACGATTCTTTCGGTGTATATGGAATAGAACTTATAGCAGCAGTAGGTGAAACCACTCCTTTATCTGTATCTGGTGAATGTGCAGTGTATCCAATCCCTCCGTCATCCTTACGGGTATAACTCGCAGTAAGCCCCCATGAGTTTGGTCCGTAGGTCGCAAAATTCTTAGGATTCTCCTGGCAATATTTGTAATTTATAAGACTGTGATTCACATTAAGATCCCAGTAATTCGCATATTTATCTGACAATCCTTTTGGATTTAGTCCTAAATAGGAATAATGCGCCCAGAAAAGTGGACCTCCTTTGTCCCCTACGGTATTATGCTTTAGGATCAATGGCAAACCGTAAGCCTCGGCATCAGTGGTAATATTTCCTCCTCTCGCCCATCCTTCATGATAAGCTTTGGCATCTATAGCATGATCTGGCGATGAAGCTGCCATCACATAAGTAATCAGGCATTCGTTATAACCTTCGATCAAAAAGTTCTTTTCAAATTTATATTCCGGAGACCAGTGCCAGATTAAACCATCGCGATCGTTAGTGTACCAGTCCCATTCAATTCCCTGCCATAGCTCATCGTATTTACTGGCAACTTTCTTTTCCTCTTCTGAACCATCTTTAAGATATTCCCTTACTACAATAAATCCCTGGGCAAGAAAAGATGTCTCTACGATATCTCCACCATTATCTTTTTTACTGAAGGCTCTCGTTCCACCGGTCTCTCCATTTAACCAATGTGGCCAGGCGCCATGAAACCTGGGTGCTTTTTCCAGGAATCTAGCAATCTTATCCAGTCTGGCTACTGCAGAATCACGTGGAATAAAACCTCTTTCTATTCCTGCTACTATTCCCATCAACCCAAAACCTGTCCCGCCTGTGGTTACCACATGTGAATCATTTTTTGGATAATTCCCATCTGGATGATAGCGCTCGCGAGCAAGACCGCTATTAGGTTCAGCAAAATCCCAAAAATATTTCAAGGTTTGTTTTTGAACAGTATCCAGGAGAGCTTCTTCTGAAAGCTGTGTTTTCTTTTCGGCAGTTCCTGTGTAGGCCAGATTTTCTTCCGAGGAATTTTCCCTGTTCTTACACGAAGTGAACATGAGACCTCCTATGACTGTAACTAATAAATATCTTCTAAGCATTTTGGTTGTCTTAATTGTAGGTTTTATTGATTCTATTTATTCGAGAGATTTAATTTTTTCAAGGGTTTCTTTTATTTCTTCGTTCTGCATGAAAAGTTCCCATAACAATCCGGTTCTATAATTTTCTATCATTACGGTCATAGGCGCCTGATTAAGTCCCATATAGATCTGGGCAACCCAATCTTCTGAAAGATTAAAGGCATCTCTAAATCCATATTCCCCCCAAAGAAAACTTCCATTTTGTCTATAGAAATGCTTCAGGGCATCCATAGATTTCTCAGGAGTATAGGGAAAGGAGGCAATGGCTCCGGTAGGCGCAATGGTACCATCGTCCTGAGAAGGCTTCGCTTCCCTGGCTTTATACCCTTCAGGTCCGTCACTAGCCGTTAGTCCCCAACTATTTCTTCCATAACCTTCGTAACTACCGGGATTTTCAGAACTATAGCGGTAATTGATCAAAACTATATTTTTATTATTATCGAAATAATTGACATATTTATCCTCCATTTTATGAGGATCAAGGCCTAAATAGGAATAATGCGTAAAGAACAATGGTCCTCCTACTCCAACTCCAACTTTTAAGGGAATCCCGAAATAGGTTGTTTCATTTGTGTACATGGAACCAGCAGAAGTTTCTCCCCAGTTAGACCGGTAATCCTGTGCTTTTTGAGCCTGTCCTGCCCAACCTGTATGGTACATTTCAGCATCAACCCCATGAGTTGGTGAAGCTATAGCTAGAAAATACGTGATCATAGTTTCATTCCAGCCTATAAGCTGGTGGTCTATCACCCATTCCTGATCTGGAGACCAGTGCCAGGTTAAATAATCACTGCTTTCAGATTGAACAAACCAATCCCATTCTACATCTTCCCAGATACCAGTAATTCTTTCGCGAAGTTGTTCTTCCCTGGTAACCTCTTCAGATAAGTATTGTTTAACGGTTAGCAATCCCTGCAGAAGAAACGAAGTTTCCACAAGATCTGCCCCATTATCTTTATTTCCGAAGAAAGGTTCGACCTTAGCTGATGGTCCATCAATAAAATGAGAATATGCACCATGAAAATGGTCTGCTTTTTCAAGAAAACCAATGATCTTTTCCATTCTGTTCACGAATTGATCTCTGGTTATAAAACCTCTTTCAGCTCCAACGATTAATGCCATCACCCCAAAACCTGAAGCTCCGGAGGCGATCATATTCTTTCTTCCGGGAATATTTTCAAGTGCCAATCCGCTTACTTCTTCGGCTCCATCCCAATAATAATTGAAAGAAGCTTCCTGTACCATGGTAAGCAATTCTTCATCATTCATGCTTTTTGTGGAAACCTTAACTGATTTAGATAATTTAGATTCAGAATAGTCGTTTCCAACCGCACTTATTCTATAAGAATACTCTTGATCGGGCTTGCCGGTAAAATCTGTGAATTTGGAAAAGTATTGGGTATTCTGAATTCCAACCGGTGAAAAATCAGAATTATTTTCAGATCTGTAGATCTTCACATATCTAACCTGGTCTGGATCTATATCCTGCCAGGTAAGTTCTACGTGCCTTTCATAAGCCTTTGCCTCTTTAATTTCAATAGGCTGAACTGAAGAATTCTTATTTTCCGAAGGAATCAATTCAACTTGATCAATAAGTATCGTATGCTCTCCAGTATCTTCTGCCGATTGTTTGAATTCTATGGCAGCGATATTTTTGGTGTCAGAAGGCTTCATACCAAATCTTTCCACTGGAATTTTTACCTGCAGCCATTCTGCTTTCTTAAAATTGGAAATGAAACCGGAAACAGGCAGAAAATCTGTGGTCATTTCCTTACTAGAAAGGGCTACTTCAGGAAGATTCTTTGCCTCTGAATCAGATTCTACATAGATCCAAAAACTCAAAATATCTGAAGACTTGAAAAAGTCTTTTCCCCTCCATTCGGGATAATCCACACTAGCTTTCCAGTCTCCATTCGAGGTAGATGTATAAGCTAATATCAAGCTATTTCCAGGTGTAAATGCCTTATTGGTTTCTACCGGCAACTTACCTTCAATATTTAGTATAAAAGATGGTGAATCGTAAGTTGCATTACTATGGTACCAGCTTTTCTCCATCAGACTGTTTTCAAAAAAGACCTTATTATAGGTCATTTCCTGAGCCGATAAATATATTGGCAGTACAAAAAATAATATGAGAACCTTACTTAATTTCATATCCCTAATAGGTAAATCCAAGTTTGGTTAAGCCATTTTGCACTTCTTCATTCGCCATGAACAGATTCCAGGGTAGTTGTGTGCGGTAATTTTCGATCATGGCTACTATTGGCCCCTGGTCTATGGCCAGGTATCCATTTGCATACCAATCATAATGTTCAGAAAATGCATCGTAGAATCCCATATCTCCCCAAAGCTGATCTTTTTGCTCCTCGTAAAAATATCTTAAAGCAGCCATAGACTCGTCTGGGGTGTATGGAAATGAAGATAATGCGGCGGTAGGAGTAATCACTCCTACATCATTGGTAGGGCTATGTGCCGCATAACCTTCTCTACTATCAGAGGCCGTTAAGCCCCAGGAATTTTCACCATAACCTACAAAGTTCTTCGGGTTATCTACACAATAGGTGTAGTTGATCATACTATGAGCTACATTTTGATCCCAGTAACTTGCATATTGATCCTGTAAATTTCTTGGGTCTAACCCAATGAATGAATAATGACTAAAGAACAGAGGTCCTCCGAAGGAAGGTCCCATAGGTAAATTGATATTATAATGATTTCTATTGGTTACAATATTTCCATTAGACGCCCAACCCTGAGTGTAAACTTCTTTAGTGATTGGGTAAGTTGGTGATGAAGCTGCCAGAACATAAATTATTAGCGCCTCATTCCATCCTTTAATTTGCAGGTTTATGGCGAACTGATTACTTGGTGACCAGTGCCAGTAAAGAACATTTTCTCCCTGTTGGTACCATGTCCATTCTACCTCTTCCCAAATATTCGTGATCCGGGAATTGATCTCGTTCTCCTTTTCAGATCCATCATTAAAATACTCCCTGCAAATAAGTAAACCCTGTATTAAAAATGCGGTTTCTACAAGGTCACCGCCATTATCCAGATCGCTAAACGGCCTGGTATCTGCCGTACTTCCCAGATACCAATGAGCAAAAGCACCATGATATCGAGGAACAGTTTCTAAAAAATCAAGGATCTTTATCAACCTATCTGTAGCCTGTTCCCTGCTCACCCATCCTCTTTCTACCGCAGTTGGAAATGAAGCCAGACCAAAGCCGGTACCTCCGGTGGTTACAATATCGTCTCCCTGCCCACCATAAGCGTCATCTTGTGATCTTTCACGTGCCATTCCGCTATTTGATTCAGCAAACTCCCAGAAATACTCAAAAGTTTCTTCCTGAACCAGATCAAGCAATTCATTATCGGTCAGAGTTTCCTCAACCGGTCCATCATCGGTTGGGCCATCATCAGAAGTATCTGGAATATATGGTTCCTGATAACCGGGTCCTGAATCATCTGAACAGGAGATCAATAAAAGAAATCCCGCAAAAAATATAAGTTTAGAAAGGTCGATTTTAAACATAGCCAGCTGTTTCTCTGCACCTGAATCATTTCGAAGGAGGGACAGAAATTAAAAATTTATGGAAAAAATTGTGATTAATAAAATACTCCGAACCAGAAAGTCCGGAGTATCTTTTATAGATTTTACTGAGCCATATCAGCTTCAATTTCTTCAGGAGTAAGAACTTTGTTATAAAAAGTTAGATCATCCATATAGCTGGCATCTGATCCATGGCCCCATTCCGTAAAACGAGGAGCACCAGACATGATCGAAACCAGATCTGTACCAGTCCAGTCTATCCCTGCAAAAGCAGATTCTTTTACCGCAACACCATTGATATATACAATGGCAGAGCTTTCAGAAATTGTAAATGCTAAATGAACCCATCCTGCATCATTGGCCACATCAGCGGCAGTTCCCCCATCAACCCAGGTATCGGCACTACCATCACCTACATTCAATTTAAATCGTTGAAATCCTTCAGCGCCATTTTCGCGGAAAAATCTAAAGCCTGATGACCTGTCGTTCTGTGCGTCGGGACTATCTGTATCTTCAGGGCCAACTACAAGAATTCCGGCACGGTCAGGACTCGCATCTAACTTATACCAGAAAGTCGCACTAAAAGTAGAACTCAATAAACCTTCTGAAGGTGTTGTTAAATAAGAATCGGCAGCACCGGCATAGGCATTTGTACCTTCAACCGATTCACCTGCATAACCAGGATTACCAACGACAGTGATCTCACGGTTAGAGGCTGCATCCTCGTAGGATCCATCAAAAGAAATTTTCAATGTTTCTGAAGATGCGCTTATCAGGTTTTGAATTTCTTCCTGAGAAAGTGCAGCATCAAAGAATCTTAACTCATCAATTGAACTTGTATCGTGCAGGTGATCCCAGTAACTAAAGGTCTCTCCTCCTGCACCTATGGTTAATTGCTCAACTCCTGTCCAATCTATAGTAGCTCCTGCCATATTTCCTGTGTTAACCGGCATACCGTCCAGATAGATCACAGTTTCCTCTGCAGTTACCGTAAAGGCAACATGAACCCAATCGTCACTATTTACATCTATGGCTCCACCATTATTCCAAACTTCACCAGATCCGGTTCCAACATTTAACTTTATTACCTGCTCGTCTGCACTTCCTTCGCGGAATAATCTAAATCCCTGGGTTCTGTTTTCATCTGCACCAGCAACAAGAATACCGGCACGATTTGGATCTCCACTTACGTTATACCAGAAGGAAGCTGTGAACTCTGTTCCGATTGAACCATCGAATGGAAAAGTTAAATAAGAGTCTGAAGCACCAGCATAAGCATTTGATCCAAGGAAAGATTCACCTGCAAAGCTAAGGTTACCTGTAACTTCTGAGCTCTTAAGTGTAATAAGGTCTACATAATCTCCATCGAAAGGCTTGTATAAGTACTCATTCTGAAATTTAGGAGTATATGGAGGCTCCTTACTGAAATTGACCGTTTTAGTAGTTACGTTTCCTTCAAGATCTGTAGCCTTTACAGATACAGTGTGATCTCCATTCGTTACATTATTAAAAACTACCTCATCTTTAACGATACGATAGTCTTTGAATTCGCTCATTTCTGCGATCATACTTCCATCTACCATTACTTCAATATTGGCGACCTCAATGTCATCTACAACCTCAAAGGCAATAGTAATACTTGAAATTTCTTCCAATACTTTAATGGTATTTCCTTCAGCAGGAGAGGATATTGTAACTTCGGGTGCTCCCTGGTCTGGACCTGGGTCAACTTCAGAAATTGGGTCTATGCCGTCAACTTCACAAGCTGTCAGCGCCAAAAGAAACGATAGAACTCCCAGTAATTTTATTTTAATATTTTTCATGCTTTTGTCTTTTAATCAGTTTTCTAATTCGCTCCATCTCCTAATGGTAAAGCGTCTACCTGAGCCTGTGGATAAGGCAAATATTCATCTGCAGCAGAGAAGGATCTACCGTCATAACTAAGCTCATCATAATTATCTAATCTAATCATGTCGTAGTAACGAATACCCCACTCCATGGCCAGCTCAGCGAATTTTTCATCCATAACGTCTTCAAGACTTACACCGCTAAGGTTTCCAAGTCCTGCTCTGTTTCTTACCATATTCACGGCCTGGTCTGCAGTCATTCCTGTTCCGTTAGCTCCTCTTACCACGGCTTCAGCATACATAAGTAATACCTCGGCATATCTGGTAACGATATAATTCTTACCTGCAGAATAGTTATTTCTTCCTTCTGTCAATTGAACTGAAGGTAAATACTGCTTACCACTAGAGAAGAAAGCTCTGGCGTAATCATTTAAAACATCCCCAGAAGGAGTAGTATTGCTAACATAAGATGGAACTTCAACACCGTCATCCTGTAATGCCTGGATTCCACGGTTAGTGAAATTAACACTGGTTACCAGCCTGGTCTCATCACCACGCTCAATCATGAATTTGATAAACTTCATACTAGGCTCGAAGAATCCCCAGCCTCCCGAGGCATTTTCCCTTGCAGGTTCCCATCCTTGAGGTCCAAATGGTGCATAAAGGTGGTAAAAGCTATCTCCGGTTGAATTACCAAAGTCTGAATACTGGATCTCGAATAGAGACTCGTCGCTTAATTCACCTGGTTTTTTAAATAACTGGTAATAATCAGGGTATAAAGAAAATTTTCCTGAACTGATTATTTCACCGGTAGCATCTGCCACGGCCTGATAGTTCTCAAGCTCAAGATTAGCGATTGCTTTTAGAGCGTACGCCGAATATCTTGTCACGCCTCCTGGTAAATCTGTACGTTCATTTGGTCTCTGATCTGGAAGGTTTGGAATAGCTTCATCCATTTGATCTGAAATAAACTGAAGCACCTCTTCTTTGGAAGAAATTCCATTCTCTTCGATCTCATTAGCAGGTTCATTAGTCCTGTAAATAAATACGTCCTCATAAGTACGCGTAATATTCAGGTGTAACCAGGCTCTTAGAACTTTGATCTCGGCGATATACTGCTGAGCTCTATCAATATCATCTCCCTCCATAAATTCCATGAAGTTCTCAACTTGCAAAATAGCAGTGTTAAGATCAATTATATCGCTATAATGACCATTCCAAAGGGCATTATACATCCAGTAGTCTTTGTTGTATACAAACTGATCTGTATCAGCAAAAGGCTGCTGATCTCCCAGACCTCCGGCATTTACATCATCCCCACGTACAGAAAGCAGAAGCGGTTCTTCCCAACCTCTGGTTCCAACAACGTTATAAGCTCCAATTAAGGCTCCAATCATCTGACTCGGATCTGTGTAATCCAGATTAGATGAAGACAATTGTCCTTCCTGGGTATCGAACTTGTCACTACAAGCAGATATTCCCAGTAATAACACTGCACAAAGGCAGAAATACATACTTTTATTCATAAAATTCTTCATAGTGCAATTTTTTAAATTTTAACATTTATACCAACTGTGTATATAGATGGTACTGGATAGGTTTGCCTATCCACTCCATCATTTACTTCAGGATCAAACCCATTATAATCGAAGAAAGTAAATGGTCTTTCAGCTGTAAAATAAAGTCTTGTCTGTGGAAGGTTATCTGTTTTTATGGTATACCCAACCTGTATGTTCTGGATCCTGAAAAAGTCACCATCTTCAACCCAGAATTCACTCAATTGCTGGTTCCACAGTTTACGTAATCCTGCAGAAGAAGGATAGGTATTACTTGTTCCTTCTCCATGCCATCTGTTAATAGCAAGATCTGCATCCATATTTGTATCCTGAGTAAAGATGATCTCTCCTCTTTTTCTGTTCAGGATCTTGTTACCTGCCTGGCCGTAGAAGCTCGTTGAAAAATCAAATGCTTTATAATTAAACCCAATACTACCACCAAATGTAAAGTCTGGCAGGAATGAGCCAAGGATCACACGGTCATCAGCATTTATGAACCCATCCCCGTTTTGATCTTTATATATTAGATCTCCAGGCACTAAATTCGCTTCAGGCTGGTTAGCTGCAAATGGATCTGCGTCTACCTGTGCCTGATTTTGATAAACTCCTTCTACTTCATAGCCAAAGAATGCCTGAATAGGATCACCTATTCTAGTAATCTGTCTGAATTCTGCAGAACCGGCATTAATAAATCCTTCTTCATTATTTATCTCTGTAACCTCATTATTAATGGTTGTAAAGTTAGCTGAAATATTATAGCTAAAATCTTCAGATACATTGTCTTGCCAGTTTAATCCTAATTCAAGACCCTGGTTTCTAATGGTACCAGCGTTTTGTTGCAGAACTACATTAATAACCGGGATGGTTATTGGCATAATAGCATCTTCTGTATCTCTTATATAGTAATCTGCTGTAAGGTTTAGTCGGTCTTCAAACATATTAATGTCAGTACCAAAGTTATATTCTACAACACGCTCCCAGGTATTATCGGTAAAAACACTGGTAGAGGTAAAACCATTAAGAGCCTGATCACCAAATGGAGCAAATACGTTATCAATAGTATTTGTACCGGAACTTGCTACAACATTATCGTTTCCTAATTGTCCATAAGATGCTCTCAGTTTCCAGAAGCTCAGGAAGTCTACATCATCCATAAATCCTTCTTCAGTTATCACCCATCCTAGACCAACAGAAGGGAAGAAGCCCCATGGATCTTTAGTGAATTTCGAAGATCTTTCGTATCTCACTGTACCGTAAGCCAGGTATTTATCCTTATAATCATAAGCTACCCTTCCAAAAAAGGACAGACCATAGATCCTTGAAAAACTCTCATTAACATTATCTCCAAATGATAATGGATCTGCAAAGTCTAAATACCAGCTAGAATCAAATCTTACTCCTCTAATATCCTCTCCAGTTGCATTAAAAATATTAGCTGCTTCATCCCTGTAGGAATGCCCAGCCAGAACTGTAAGATCATGATCTCCGAAATCATCGTTATATGTTAAGGTATTATCCCAATATTGATTGGTGAAATTGTTTTGTTCCCTTCTTATAGAGGATATTCTTTCAAAATTATTCCCAAGCGTAAAAGGAAGATTTACAAAACGATTTTCAAAAGCTGAGTAATTTTGACTATAGGAAGTTTTGAAAGTAAGCTTATCCTCAATTAGATCAGCTTCGAAATATAAATTGGTAAGCAATTTTTTAATTCTCTCCCTGTCATTATTATAAGTAAGGTCTGTAAATGGATTTTGAATTCCTCTATACCCAAGATTCTGAGCATTTGAAAACATTATTGGTGTAGCATTCGTATTCAGAGAATCCATAACCGGCATAATTGGAACTGCAAAATATGCCTTAAACCAGGCCGCATTTTCAGGTCTGTATTTGGTTGCGTTACTTAATACTGCATTTACACCAGCTCTAAACCTGTCTGTAATATCTATATCCATTTTTGTACGGATATTGAATCGCTCATATTCATTCTTCATATCTAGGATACCTTCCTGGTCGAAATAGTTAACACCCATGGCATAAGCTATTCGTTCTCCACCACCAGAAACGCCTATACTATGACTCTGAATAATACCTGGTCTCATAATTTCATTATACCAGTCTGTATTAACAGCAGGCACATTAGGATTCACACGGCTTCTACCATATCGTTCCATGGCATTAAGCACATATTGTTGTTCGGCTTCAGATCCAGATTCCTGAACCATCGTTACAAATTGTTCTGCATTAGCCATTTTCACCACATTATTAGCTACCTGCACCCCGGTATAACCATCATACTCAAATTGTGGTTTTTGATTGATCTTTCCAGATTTTGTCTCGATAATAACAACCCCGTTCGCAGCTCTCACCCCGTAAATTGCAGAGGAAGAAGCATCCTTTAACACATTAATAGATTTAATATCCTTGGTGTTAAGGAAGTCTATGTTGTCATAAAAAGCACCATCTACTACATATAGTACATCTGAATCACCAGAGTCGGTATTATAGGTACCTAAACCTCTAATTCTTACTGTAGGTGAATTACCAGGACTACCGGCTGATACGATCTGAACCCCAGGAACTTTCCCCTGAAGTGATTGCATGGCATTAGAGGTTGGAGTTCTTTCGATCTCCTCAGCATCAATAGAAACAATGGAACCGGTAAGATCCCTTTTCTTCTGTGTACCATAACCAACTACAACGACTTCGTCAAGTTGACCAGCGTCCTCCTGTAATACAACTGAATATTCATTACTGCTTCCCACCTCAATATCCTGTGGTGAGAATCCAAGAAATGTAACTCTAAACACATCTCCTGTTTCCACTCCTTCCAAAGTGAAGTTACCGTCAAAATCTGTTACACTAAAAATATTCTTACCATCAACCTTTACTTCGGCACCTGGTAAAGGCACTTGATTCCCATCTGTAACAGTACCACTAATGGTTTTTGTTTGTTGTGCATGTGCTAGCCCGGAAAAAGCTAAAAAAAGTACACTAGCCAAAAATAGTTTTACATTCATACTTATTGGTTGTTTGCTTAATTTGTCTTTGAAAGATACGCTCAAATGCATTTTTAACGCAATCGTTGTAGTACATAACTACTACTTCACGCCAAAATAACCCTTATTTAAATGAAAACCAAGACATTAGGATACTTTTGAAGTATCATTTTTGGCTTTTTATTAGTATATGATGTAGTAATGTAGTAGTATAATTTTGTTAATTTTTGATATAAATAATCAGAATTCAAAAATTCTTTATCAAAAATTTTGTCAAATTCACATCGCTATCCAGGTCCATCTTTTTCCTTAATCTATAACGATGTACCTCAACTCCCCGAACAGAAATCCCCATTAATGGAGCAATTTCTTTGGAACTTAAATTCATTTTAAGATAAGAACATAGTTTTAAGTCCTTGCTTGTCAATTTTGGGTATTTCTCTAGGATGACTTTAAAAAAGTCTTCATGCACTTCATTGAAATTAGTCTCAAATACTTTCCACTCATCTTTGTTCTTTACCGCATTATTAATCTTATTCATAATATGCTTGATACGGAATTGATTCGAAAATTTGCTTTTATCCTTATTCAATTCACCCTGAATCTCCATTAATACTTCGTTCTTCTTTGCCGCCATCATGGTTGTATTCGCCAATTCCTTACGTTTAATGTCTATTTCATTCATAAGCCTTTCCTTCTCCAAACGATTAAGCCTGTCTGAATGTTCCTTTTCAAACTTTGCCTCTAATTGCAACTGGTGCTTCCTGAGTTTTTGCTGATTTAACCAGTATAATAAGAACATGACCGAGAGAAAGATAAGTACATAAACAATTTTCATGTACAGAGATAAATACCAGGGAGGAGCAATTGAAAATTCAAAATTTTTAGTAGAATCCTCATTAACACCGGTACCAACTGCGGTTAACCTTAACTTATAATCCCCGTGCTTCAGGTTTCGGAAATTAATTATTCCAGATTTTACTGTTCCTGTAAGTTCTTCTTCACCTTCAAGGGTATAATTCAATTGGGAGGCCCTGGAGATGGGCATACCTGCTCTCAGGATAATATTACCAGAATTTTTGTAAGGTATCTCGGGAGCTTCATCCAGGGAATATCGAATATCTTCATCTGAAAATTCTTTTATGAATGGCTCACTTATCCAATGATTCTCATTTGAATTTCTCAGTTTGTTTAAATTCAATTGAGCAAAACCATCATTTAGTGTAATATAAAATGTTGAATCATTCTCATAAATAAGTTCTTCGTTGGATTTTACTAATCTATGATTAAGGTCCCCAGCCCCCAGGGATATTCTTTCTCCTTTAAGATCGGTTATTATTAATTCTCCATTTTCTGAGTCAACAAAGCCGTAAAGGTCTGTTCCCTTATAAATCAAACCAGAATTACTGAATGCCTTTAATTCATTAAAGCTTTGAAAATCATCCTGAAAAGGGTTGTATTTATACCAGTCCCCTCCAACAAAAGCGGTAATCTGATTATTTATTTTATAAATACGAGGTTTAAAATTTTCCTTTTTCCCCAATGGTCGAATTTTCTCAATTTGCAAATCTTCAAAATTCTTATGGGAAATTTTATAGATACCTTCATAGGCATGGGCCACCCAAAAAGTGTTCAGGTTTTCAAAAATAATTTCCTTCACCGGAAAATTGATACCATTCAATTCACGAATTTCGCCGGAATTCACATTAAAATGACTAATTCCCGTATAATGACCAATGAGCAGATCCCCATTTGATTCACTAACTTTTTTAATAGTGAAGCTGCCGGTACGAGTATCAATAGGATTAAACTTATAATTACTTATATGATATATTCCGGTATTATGATTTGCATATAGACGACCATCGATTTCTTCTAAATTCCAGGTATGATCCTCAGCATTCTCAACCAACTGAAGCTTACCATCTAAAAAACTATAAACACCGGTATTACTAGCCAGAAAATAATCTTCATCAACTTTATGTAGATCATACACCGCACCTAATTCTCCCGTATTATCTGTATAAAACTTAACAGGCGAATGCAGATCTACCATATCTACTCCTTTATCCATGCCCAACCATAATTTTTCATCAAAATAGGCCATTCCCAGGATCGTATTATTTTGAAGACCAGAAGAGCGGTCATACACATTAAATTGATCATTCTCAATATTGTACTGAATGATTCCTTCTTTTATGGTGCCCAGAATTAATTCATTTTCTGATACTGAGATAATATGATTTATTTCAGCCCTTTCCAGAATTTGCTTTAATTCCTGATTTTGTAAAGGTTCTGCTTTTCCATTTTCATATGTGAAAAGAGCTTCTTTACTAGCTATATAAAGCTTATCTCCAAAAGCCTCAAGGGCAATAATATTTAAACCATCCAATTCCTCAGTCCCTTTAAGGGACTTCAAATCACCATTAGCACCTAAAAAAGAGAGGCCCTGCATTCTCGGAGATAAAATTAGTTTGTTGTTATAGACCCCAAGTGCAGTAGAAACGATGTCACTGATCCTCGAAATTTTATTGTCCTCATATTTATATACTCCACCAAAAGATCTGAAGTAAATAATTTCCTCATGGGCTATGATCTCCCAGAATTCATCACTCTGCAGGTTGAATTCCTCCATCAAAGGGGATAAGGAGGTGTAGTTCATAGATCCATCAGGTAATGTCTCCCAATACCCAAATTCACGATAAGATCCAGTATAAACCCGTTCCCTAAATGGATAAACAGATCGTATTATCGATTCACTTTCTAAGGGATGTAACTCCCAGGAAATTCCATCGAAAACAAGCAGCCCCTGATTATTTGCAACATAAACAACACCTCTTTCATCCAGAGCTATATCCCAGTTTTGACTTGCTGCGGAATATTCAGAAGGAATATAATTTTGTATAGGTGGCACTAACTCTTGCGAATAGGTGTAGTTTACTACCAACACTAATAAAAACAGACATTTAAAGGACTTGAAAATCATTCTGTATATTGATTTGAGCAGTTTTTGTGCAGGTGAAAATTACTAAATCTAAACGAAAATTTTCGTAGTTTTCCCTTTTTAAATCATATTCCATGTATAAAAATCAACTCCCTATCAGGGTTTTATGTCTTCTATTTGTTTTTGCGCTGACATTTACAGGATGTAATGACAAAAATGAAAAGGATACTGATGAAAAACAGGTTTCCAAAAGACCCAATATCGTATTCATAATGACCGATGACCATGCTGCGCAGGCTATAAGTTCATACGGGCATCCTGTAAGTAAGCTTGCACCTACTCCTAATATTGATCGAATTGGAGAAAACGGTGCCAGGTTTCAGAATAACTTCTGTACAAATTCTATCTGCGGTCCAAGCCGTGCGGTAATTCTAACCGGGAAATTCAGTCATATAAATGGTTTTAGAATGAACGGGGAAGTTTTTGACGGTTCTCAACCTACTTTACCAAAATTTCTGAAGAAAGAAGGTTACCAGACAGCGATCGTAGGTAAATGGCATCTTCATGGCCAGCCACAGGGATTTGATTACTGGAATATTTTGAATGACCAGGGAAATTATTACAACCCTGAATTTATCCATCAAAATGATACCACTATTGTTAATGGGTACGCCACAGATATCATTACCGATATGGGAATTGACTGGATGAAAACTAAAAGAAAAAAAGATGAACCTTTCTTCTTAATGGTACACCATAAAGCGCCACATAGAAACTGGATGCCTCCAATTAGACATATTAACACATATGATTCGGTAACCTTTCCTTTACCAGACACCTATTTCGCAAAGCACGAAGGCCAGGTTGCTTCACAGGAACAACTTCAAACCATTTACGAAGATATGTACGAAGGTCATGACCTTAAAATGAGTGTTTCCAGGGGAAGTGACTCTTTAAGGCATAATCCATGGACTTCAGATTTTGACAGGATGAGCAAAGAGCAAAGGCAGGCATGGAATGAGGCCTACCGACCTAAGAACGATGCATTCCATGAGGCTAATTTAAGCGGAAGGGAGTTAGCCGAATGGAAAGGCCAGAGATACCTGCGCGATTATATGGGAACTGTACAGGCTGTAGACGAAGGAGTTGGCAGGATACTGGATTACCTTGAAGAACAAGGCCTAACTGAAAATACAATTATCGTATATACAACAGACCAGGGATTTTATCTTGGTGAAAAAGGATTTTTTGATAAAAGGTTTATGTATGAAGAATCACTGGCAATGCCTCTAATGATTCAATATCCTCCCGCAATTGAAAAAGGTACTGTCATAGATGCCCTGACCCAAAACCTGGATTTCGCACCGACCTTCCTGGATTTTGCAGGTGCTGAAATCCCTAAAGAGATGCAGGGTAAATCACTTAGACCATTGCTTACCGGCAGTGAAACTGATGGAGAGTTCAGAGATGCCGTTTACTATCATTATTATGACTTTCCTGCTTTTCATATGGTAAAAAGACATTATGGTGTGCGTACAGAGCGATACAAACTGATACATTTCTATGACGATATTGATGAATGGGAGCTTTATGATCTGGAAAAAGATCCGAAAGAAGTGAACAACCTTTATGGTGATCCTGAATATGCTGAAATTCAAAAAAATCTTCATGAAGAACTAAAAGAGCTTCAGAATAAATATGAAGTAACCGAAAAGGAATTCGAAACTACTCCTAAAGAAAAAGTAGATCAGGCCTATCGAAATTTTGCGCGTTTAGCAGGTGAAGATCCTGACACTTATCCCCAGGAAAAATCTATCGAAGTAGAATAATTACTTAAATGAGCTAATACTTTTATTTTTTGAAACCATAATGAGTTGGAATTTTTCCTATTTTTGGAAAAATTCCAACTCATGGATTATGATCGTATTAAGGAAAAGCTAAATATTCTGGCTGACGCAGCCAAATATGATGTTTCCTGCTCTAGCAGTGGTAGCAAAAGAAAAAATACCAAAAAAGGATTAGGAGATTCTTCTGGTATGGGTATTTGTCACTCTTACACCCAGGATGGGAGATGCGTATCTCTTCTTAAAATCTTACTTACCAACCATTGTATTTTTGATTGCGCATATTGTGTGACCAGAAAAAGCAATGATATAAAAAGGGCTGCTTTTAAAGTACAGGAAGTCGTAGATCTTACCATAAGCTTTTACCGAAGAAATTATATAGAGGGCCTGTTCTTGAGTTCAGGTATTTTTAAAAGTGCCGATCACACAATGGAAAGGCTCATTAGAGTTGCAAAAAAACTTCGGGAGGAAGAAAATTTCAACGGCTATATTCATCTTAAAAGTATACCTGGAGCCAGTGATGAATTAATGCGTGAAGCTGGTTTGTACGCAGACAGACTTAGCGTAAACATTGAAATCCCTACAAAATCTGGATTAAAATTACTTGCTCCCGATAAAGACCATGCAGATTTCATGAAACCAATGGAAAAGGTTAAAAATGAGATCATCCAGTATAAACAAGAATCAAAATTAATCAAAAGTACTCCCAAGTACGCTCCGGCGGGACAAAGCACTCAAATGATCGTAGGAGCTACCGGTGAAAGTGACCGGGATATAATGTATTCCTCAGCCTTTTTCTATAAGAAATATAATATGAAAAGGGTTTATTATTCTGGCTACGTCCCAGTTACAAGTGACCCCAGGCTACCGGCGATCGGTTCACAAGTTCCAATGCTACGCGAAAACAGATTATATCAAACAGACTGGTTAATGCGCTTTTATGGTTTTGATATTAGAGAGCTTCTTAATAATGAGCACCAGCACCTGGATATGGAAATCGACCCGAAATTAAGTTGGGCCTTAAGGAACCGCCATCTTTTCCCGGTTGATATCAATAGGGTAGACAAACAACTTCTTCTTAGAATTCCAGGTATCGGCTTAAAATCGGTCAATAAAATTATCCAAGCCAGAAAATTCAGAAGATTAAACTGGGATCATTTAAAGAAAATAGGAATTGCCATGAACCGGGCAAAATACTTTATTACCTGTGATTCACGGGAAAAGGAACTCAGGGACCTATCAAGTGAGAATTTAAAATCTATAATCCTTCAGAATTCACAAAGTAAATTTAGAAAGGACATCAATAATCAATTAAGCCTATTTCAATGATGGAAAAAGTGCTGAAATATGATGCTACTTTTATGGGGTTTCTCACCTGTATCTTCCATACCTATGAACAAAAATTAAAGGTGGTCGAAATATTAGCTCCCGGACAGGATCAGAAACAATTATTTAGCGAAACCGAGGAGGTTATTACTGAAGAATCAAAAGCACTTAGGGTGCTAAAAGGATTAAAATCCAAAGTTTCATCAAAAGGCCTCATCAGAATCAAATGGGCTTTTCTAAGTGAAGAACCTGGTATTGAGATGAAATTGCTAAATATGATCGAATATATCTTTTCAAAAAAAGAAAGGGTTGATTCAGATTATACCCACCCTTCTGTTTTGGAGGTAACGCAGATATCCAAAAAAGTAGGAAGGGAAAAGCATCGTATGGAGGCCTTCGTAAGATTTAGGCTAACAAAGGATGATATCTATTTTGCCATTATAGAACCAGACTTTAATGTACTTCCAATAATCAAAAAGCATTTTAAAAGCAGATATGCAGATCAGAAATGGCTCATCTATGATCTAAAAAGGAAATTTGGCTGTTTTTATGACCTAAACAAAACTGAATATGTATCGATGGATCTGCCGGAGGACATAGGTTATTCTGGCGGAAATTTAGAATATTTTGATCCCGGTGAAATCTATTTTCAGAAATTATGGAAAGAATATTTTGATTCTACAAATATCAAAAGCCGAGCAAACATGAGGCTTCACGTACAACATGTACCAAAAAGATATTGGAAATATTTAAGTGAAAAGAGTCCTTTTACATAATTAAAATTTGTTTAACTTTGGCGCTTCAACTAATTAAACATTATAACAATGAAAAAATTATTTTTATTATTTGCTGTTGCAACAATGTCTCTTTCTATCTACTCTTGTAGAGAAACTACTGAAGAAAAAACCGAAGATGCTGTAGAATCTATGGGTGAAGATGTAGAAAACGCTGCTGAGGAAGCTGGAAACGAAATGGAAGAAGCTGGCGAAGAAGTAGAAAACGCTGCTGAGAACGCGGAGAGCGAAATGGAACAAGAAGTAGAAGAAGAAGTTAACGAAACTGACGATAACGCTTAATCATCTTCTTATTTATAAGATTAAAGGTCATTCTTAACTGAATGGCCTTTTTTTAATTAAACTCAAATTTAAAACGATGAAAAAATCAGTGATTTTACTTTTGGCTGCAATTTTCAGCCTTTCAATTTATTCCTGCAGGGAAACTACTCAGGAAAAGACAGAAGAGGCTGCTGAAGCCATTGGTGAGGATATTGAAGCCGGAGCTAAAGAAGCCGGTGAAAAGATCAAAAAAGGTGCAGAGAAGGTAGAGAAAGAAATCGAAGAAGAGATCAACGAAACTGACGATGTAAATAACGAAGAGGCTGCAGACGATTATTAAAAATTACCTGTAGCAGGTTTTAAGGCGAGGCATAAACCTCGCTTTTATTTTTTCCGCTCAATAACATAATTTACCATGAGCTCGAGACTATCCCGGTATTCAGACCTAGGGTAATCTTCCAGAATAAGCAATGCTTCTTTCTGAAATTCCTTCATACGCTTTACCGCGTAATCCAGACCTCCATTATTTCTAACAAAATCAATAACATCCCTTACCCGCTTACCATTCTTGTTGTGATTCTTCACAGAGTTTATCACCCAATCCCTATCCTTTTTAGAAACATTATTAAGGGTATAAATCAATGGAAGCGTCATTTTTTGCTCCTTAATGTCGATCCCCGTAGGTTTTCCAATCTTCTCAGTTCCGTAATCAAAAAGGTCGTCCTTAATTTGAAAAGCCATTCCAATTAATTCACCAAACCTTCGCATTTTAGCGATCTCATCACTTCCAGGTTTAACCGAAGCTGCACCCAGACTGCAACATGCAGCAATAAGTGTTGCTGTTTTCTGCCTGATAATGTCATAATAAACCGTTTCAGTAATGTCCAGCCTCCTGGCCTTTTCTATCTGAAGCAATTCACCTTCGCTCATTTCTTTAACAGCTACGGAAATAATCTTCAGCAGGTCGAAATCATTATTATCTATGGATAAAAGAAGTCCTTTGGAAAGTAAATAATCCCCAACAAGAACAGCGATCTTATTCTTCCATAAAGCATTTATACTGAAGAAACCCCGGCGTCTATTAGAGTCATCCACAACATCATCGTGTACTAGGGTTGCGGTATGAATAAGCTCTATAACTGAAGCTCCGCGGTACGTACGCTCATTTACGCTACCTTCAGAAACCATTTTAGCCACGAGAAAAACAAACATAGGTCGCATTTGCTTTCCCTTCCGGTTCACGATATAATGGGTAATTCGATTAAGAAGGGCGACTTTGGAAGACATGGATTCGAAGAACTTTTTCTCGAAAAGTTCCATCTCTTTTTCCACGGGAAGTTTTATTTGGGAAATTACCTTCATAAAGGCCGTAAATATACATATTTATAACGAAGGAAATCCCGGAATATATGAAGAGGAATTATGCCGATTTATTTGCCAATTGTCCGCAGGCCGCGTCAATATCCTTTCCTCTTGAACGCCTTACAGTTACCGTAATCCCATTTCTTTCCAGCATGTTCTGATACATATCTGTAGCCTCAGAAGCTGCCTGCTGAAAATTACCATCATCAATAGGATTATATTCTATAAGGTTCACTTTACAGGGAACATATTTACAGAATTTAACCAGAGCCTGGGCATCCTCGCGAGTATCATTAATATCTTTCCAAACGATATATTCGTAAGTTATCCTGCTTTTGGTTTTTGAATACCAGTATTCAAGGGCTTCTCTAAGATCTTCGAGTGGGAAGGTCTCATTAAAAGGCATGATCTGAGTTCTGACCTTATTTATAGCTGAATGCAAAGAAACGGCCAGTTTGATCTTTGCTTCATCATCGGCCAGTTTTTTGATCATTTTAGGAACACCAGATGTTGAAATAGTAATTCTCTTAGGAGACATCCCAAGACCTTCTGGCGAGGTTATCTTATCTACCGCTTTCATCACATTATTGTAATTCATTAGCGGCTCACCCATTCCCATAAAAACTATATTAGAAAGAGGTCTGTCAAAATAAAGCCTGCTTTCATTATCTATAGCCACCACTTGATCGTAGATCTCATCAGGATTAAGGTTTCTCATTCTTTTTAGCTTCGCTGTAGCACAGAACTGGCAGTCTAAACTGCAACCCACCTGTGAAGAAACACAAGCAGTAGTCCTGGATTTAGTAGGTATCAACACAGACTCAACCGTAAGGGTATCATGAAGTTTTACGGCATTTTTTATGGTACCATCGCTACTTCTCTGCATGCGGTCTACCCTGATATGGTTGATGACGAAATTATCATTCAGCATCTGCCTTGTTTCTTTTGAGATATTAGTCATATCATCAAAAGAATGCGCAGCCTTATTCCATAACCATTCATAGACCTGGGTGCCTCTAAAGGATTTATCCCCTTCTGAAACAAAGAAGTCCTGTAATTGCTGTTTGGTTAATGCCCGTATATCTTTCTTTTTATCCTTCACGCTGCTAAATTACAA
>CBDTXN010000016.1:0-21772 GCA_965364455.1 uncultured Flavobacteriaceae bacterium | reverse complement strand
GAACACCTCCATCAATGATATAAGCAGGATATTCGTGAGTTGTCGGCCTGGTAGTCTCCACGCATCCACCCTGGTCTACCGCCACATCAACGATCACCGCCCCAGCTTGCATAGTTTTCAGCATGTCCCGGGTAACCAGTTTAGGAGCTTTTGCACCGGTGATCAAAACCCCTCCCACAACAAGATCACTGGTTTCCAGATGTTTCCTGATATTATATTCATTTGAAAACTCCGTTACCACATGACTCGGCATGATATCATTTACATACCTGAGTTTATTCATATTTATGTCCAGAACGGTAACCTGCGCACCTAAACCCGCAGCCATTTTAGCAGCCTGGATTCCAACTACACCTGCACCTAACACCAAAACTTTTCCAGGTGGAACACCGGGCACTCCTCCAAGCAGCAGACCCTTGCCCTTAACGGGTTTCTCCAAATATTTCGCTCCCTGCTGGATAGCCATTCTTCCCGCAACCTCACTCATTGGTGTTAACAGCGGCAATGTACCATCCTCATCTTCTACGGTTTCATAAGCAATACAAACAGATTTATTGTTCATCATCGCTTCTGTTAATTTCTGATTGGATGCAAAATGAAAATAGGTAAATACGATCTGATCTTCTTTGATAAGCTCATATTCCTGCTCGATAGGCTCCTTTACCTTTACGATCATATCGCTGGCCTCATAAACACGATCTATCGAAGGTAAAATTGTAGCACCCGCAGCATGATAATCCTTATCATCAAAACCACTGCAATCGCCAGCTGTAGATTGCACGAATACCTCATGGCCTTTTTTGGAAAGTTCTAATACTCCGGCAGGGGTCATCCCCACCCTGTTTTCGTTGTTTTTAATTTCTTTCGGAATTCCTATTTTCATAGTAGAAGATTTAGTTTCCGAAAAATAACAAACAAAATAAAAATAGGGGTATAAAATGTAAGAAATAACATTTTATACCCCTTAAGTATATTTTTTATAGGGTTAAATTACAATATTTACAATTTTACCAGGAACAACTATCACTTTTTTAGGGGTTGATCCATCAAGTTGATTTTTCGTCCTTTCATCTGCAAGCACATTTTCCTCTATTTCATCTTTACCCATATCCAAAGGAAGCTCCATGGTGAACCTCATCTTTCCATTAAATGAGACCGGATAGTTCTTCTTGCTTTCCACTAAATACTTCTCTTCATATTCAGGATACGTAGCGGTAGTTACAGATTCTGAATTACCTAACTTCTCCCATAGTTCCTCTGCGATATGTGGTGCATAAGGGGCGATCAAGACCGCAAGCGGCTGAAGTATTCCCCTGCTAGTGCATTTTTGAGCGGTAAGCTCGTTAACGCAGATCATAAAGGTTGAAACAGAAGTATTAAAACTGAAATCCTCAATATCTTCAGTTACTTTCTTGATCGTTTTATGAAACGTCTTTAAGGAATCAGCTGAAGGTTTATCGTCTGAAACAGAAAATTCCTCTCCATTATGGTACAGTTTCCAAAGTTTCTTAAGGAAATTATGCACCCCGGTGATCCCGGCGGTGTTCCATGGTTTCGCCTGATCTAGTGGCCCCAGGAACATTTCATACATTCTCAGGGTGTCTGCTCCATAATCATGACAGATCTCATCGGGATTCACCACATTGTATTTGGATTTGGACATTTTCTCCACTTCCCTGCCAACAATATATTTACCATCTTCCGTAAGGAATTTAGCATCAGCAAATTCTGGTCGCCATTTTTTGAAGCCATCAATATCCAGCTCATCTGAAGAACTTACCAGAGAAACATCGGCATGTATTGGCTGTACTTTATTTCCTTTGATCTGATTCTTAGAAACAAAAACGTTTTCTCCTTCCAGCCTGTATACAAAGGCACTGGTTCCCAGTATCATCCCCTGGTTGATCAGTTTTTTGAACGGTTCTTCCACAGTTAACCATCCACGATCGTGAAGAAACTTTGTCCAGAATCTTGAATATAATAGGTGACCGGTTGCATGCTCGCTACCCCCAATATATAAATCTACATTTTCCCAGTACTTTTGTGCTTCTTCAGAAACAAAACGGTCCGGATTCCCTGCGTCCATATACCTGAAAAGGTACCAGCTGCTTCCTGCCCATCCCGGCATTGTATTCAGCTCTAATGGGAAAACAGTATTATCATCGATCTTATCGTTCGATACTACTTCATTTTTATCGGTATCCCAGGCCCAATCAGTCGCATTTCCCAATGGAGGTTCACCGGTTTCAGTTGGAAGATATTTCTCAACTTCAGGCAATCTTAAAGGAAGATGCTCCAGGTCTATCATTTTAGGCAAACCGTTCACATAGTAAACCGGGAATGGTTCTCCCCAATATCTTTGACGACTGAAAACAGCATCTCTAAGCCTGTAATTAGTCTTTCCGTAACCCTGACCTGTTTTTTCAAGTTCAAGAATTACCTTTTGAAGTGCTTCTTTGTATTTAAGTCCACTAAGAAAATCTGAATTTGCGATCACTGTACCTTCTTTGCCTGCATAAGCCTCCTCAGTTACATCTATATTTTCAAAGATATTAGGAATTGGAAGATCAAAATGTCTGGCAAAATCATGATCACGCTGGTCACCACAAGGTACGGCCATTACCGCTCCGGTTCCGTAACCCGCTAACACATAATCCCCGATCCAGATAGGCACCGGTTCCTTGGTAAATGGGTGTTCGGCATAAGCTCCAGTAAATACTCCACTGATGGTCTTCACATCGGCCATACGCTCGCGCTCACTTCTCTTTGCAGTAGCTTCAACATAAGCCTGAACCTCTTTCTTTCTGTCTTCGGTAGTGATCTTCTCCACTAAATCGTGCTCCGGAGCAAGGGTCATAAAACTTACTCCAAAAATTGTATCAGGACGGGTAGTAAAAACCCCAACCTTATGATCTGTGTCCTGAATTTTGAAGTCTACATGAGCTCCAACAGATTTACCTATCCAGTTACGCTGACTCTCTTTTAAACTTTCAGTCCAGTCAATTTTATTCAATCCCTGAAGCAGTCTTTCAGCAAAAGCTGAAATTCTCATACTCCACTGGGTCATTTTCTTTCTCACCACCGGAAATCCTCCACGTTCAGAAACCCCATTCACGATCTCATCGTTTGCAAGTACAGTTCCCAATTGCGGACACCAGTTCACTTCGGCTTCTGCCAAATAGGTTAACCGATATTTTAAAAGTATCTGTTCTTTTTCATCCTGAGAATATTTCTGCCAATCTTCAGCAGAAAATTCTTCAGTTTCATCGTCACAAGCTGCATTCACTCTTGAGTTACCTTCAGAAGCGAAAATTTCTTCAAGCTCAGTGATCGGACGCGATTTTTCATTTTCCTGGTCATACCAGCTCTCAAAAAGCTGGATAAAGATCCATTGTGTCCATTTATAATAATCTGGTTCACTGGTTCTCACTTCCCGGCTCCAGTCGAAAGAAAATCCTATTTTATCCAGCTGTTCTCTATAACGGGCAATATTATTCTCTGTAGTTACCGCGGGATGCTGACCGGTTTGAATAGCATACTGCTCTGCTGGAAGACCAAAACTATCATATCCCTGAGGATGCAAAACATTAAATCCTTTATGCCTTTTGAAACGGGCATAAATATCACTGGCAATGTATCCAAGTGGATGCCCAACGTGTAATCCTGCACCTGAAGGATATGGAAACATGTCCAGCACATAATACTTTGGTTTATCAGAATCGTTTTTGGCTTGGTAGGTCTGGTTCTCTGCCCAGTACTTTTGCCATTTTTCTTCGATCTTATTAAAGTGGTAACTCATCTTCTTCTCTTCTTTTACTTTTCGTCGAGCTGAACTTGTTTGACTTCGTCAAATCTTCGATTTCAGCTTCTAACATAAGATCCTGAAACAAGTTCAGGGTGACGGATTTTAACGTGCCTGCAAAAATACAATTTTCAAGGACTTATACGTAAAGATTGAATTTCTATTCCGGAGTCTTTCGAGCCTGCTCTTCCATGGGTTTAAGACATTCATAGATACACCTGTTCACCGGTGTTTCAACACCAAGTTTTTCTCCCTGCTTAACAATATACCCGTTGAAATTTTCCAGTTCAGAAGGTTTACCGTTCATAATATCCCTTTGGGTGGAAGCAGTAGTACCTTCAGGCTGAGAATTAATGATCTCAAAAACCAACTCCAGATTCTTTTCAGAAAGTGGAATATTTTTAGCCTTTCCTACTTCGATGATCTCCCTGGCGGTGTTTTTCATCATTTCGAAAAGGTATTCACTATCTCTTATTTCATTAATTGGGACCCGGGTTAACCCGCCTATTCCACTCACCGTACAGATAAAAAGGAATTTCTTCCATATTTCCAGCTGAATGTCATCTGGAACTTCATTTTCGATACCAGCTTCGTCAAGAATATCTTTAATTTTTAAAACTCTATCAGACTTTGAATTATCTATCTCACCAAAAACGATCTTTGGCTCAAAAGAAGCATGCTTTATTTTTCCCGGTTCCTCAAGAAAACTTACAATTAAACAGAGTCCTGCTAATACATTCTTTTCAGGAAGAATCTCGATTAACTTTTCATAGTTATCGGCCCCATTCTGTAATGGAAGAACAACCGTATTTTCACCAATTATTGGCTCCAATTCTTTTGCTACAGAAGGTATTTGCCAGGATTTAATCCCTAATATCACTAGATCTGGTTTAGGTACTTCTGAAACATCTGAAGTTGCCACCGTGGGCTTTATCTTAAAATCCCCTTTAATACTTTCAACCTCAAGCCCGTGTTTCTGGATCTGCTTTAGATGTTCTCCTCTGGCGATCATACTTACACTAAGCCCGGCATTTGCCAGCTTTCCTCCAAAATAACCTCCTACGCCACCAATTCCGTATACCAGTATTTCCATTATTCGATTTTTATCAAATTTAGGAAACTAAATATAGATTTTTCACTTTGGTCGAAATGACTAACCAAGAAATCATTTTTCGTCACCCTGAACTCGTTTCAGGGTCTCCATCAAAAAGATGCTGAAACAAGTTCAGCATGACGGGGTAATGCCTATGTCATTTCGAAAAGTGAAACGTCTGAGAAATCCTTTGCCACTAAAAGATTTCTCGCTTTGATCGAAATGACTTAGGTTCAAAATTAGTTAACCTCACCCTGAATTTATTTCAGGGTCTCCAAGTTGAGATGCTGAATAAAGTTCAGCATGAGGTAAATTGAAAAAATAATGGTATTCCCAATATTTTCAAAAGTTTAAACGTTTTAAAGATCGAGAAAGCTGAACTTTATTATTTTTACAAAAAATCTGAAGTCACTCTATGACCACATCTTTTGAAAGGTATCAGAAACGCCGACTTATATCTTCTTATTTTTCAGTTGTTATCAGTATTTCCCTGGTATTATTTCTACTAGGAATGCTGGGCCTTTTGGTCTTGAACACAAAAAAGGTTGCCGATCATTTTAAAGAGCAGATAGCACTTACGGTTTACCTAAAAGATAACGCTAAAGAGGTGGAGATCGAGCAATTAAAAAAGAGCCTGGCCATGGCCGATTATACCAAGTCGACTACCTATGTTTCCAAAGAGGATGCTGCAGAGGCGCATAGTGAGGAAATCGGTGAGGATTTTATGGAATTCCTGGGCTATAACCCGCTTCAGAATTCTATTGACGTGTATATGAATGCAGATTTTGTGTCTTCAGAACAGGTAGATAAGATCGCCGAAGATCTTACTGCAAAGAATTTTGTAGATGAAGTTATATATGACAAACCTCTTATTGCACTTCTAAACGATAACGTAAAAAAGATCAGTTTCTGGGTTTTAATAGCCAGTGCCGTTTTTACTTTTATTGCAGTTCTATTGATCAACAGCAGTATAAGACTTGCGGTATATTCCAAAAGGTTTATCATTAAAACCATGCAAATGGTTGGAGCTACCAAAGGCTTTATTAGAAGACCGTTTATCTGGCAAAGTGTAAAACTTGGATTAATAGGGGCGATTCTAGCCCTTATAGGGATGGCCGCTGTACTCTATTATTTAAATAACAGCTTCCAGGAACTTAACCTCCTGGGTGATATTAAGATGCTGGTAATTCTTTTCTCAGGTATTTTCCTGATGGGTATTGTAATTACATGGATAAGTACGTATTTTGCGACCTCTCGTTTTCTTAACCTGAAAACGGATGAACTTTATTATTAGAAGATGAAAAAGGATAAAGAGATACATAACGGAGGTAGTTTTAATACCGGATTTGTTTTCGGGAAAAAGAATTACACTTTTATGTTCATCGGAATCGCTGTGATAGCACTTGGCTTTATTTTAATGTCGGGTGGAGGAAGCGAAGACCCTAATGAATTTAATGACGCTATCTATAATTTTCAGAGAATTCGACTTGCACCAGCCCTGGTGCTTATTGGCTTTGCCATCGAGGTTTACGCCATTTTGTTGAATCCCAATAAAAAATAAGAAGTTTGGACGTATTAGACGCATTGATCCTTGGCATCATCCAGGGACTAACCGAATTTTTACCAGTTTCGTCCAGCGGACATTTAGAATTAGGAAAAGCGATTTTAGGAGACACCAGTGTTCCTGAAGAATCCTTGCTATTCACCGTTTTACTTCACTTTGCTACGGCACTAAGTACTTTGGTGGTATTCAGAAAAGATGTTTTTGAAATTATCGCCGGACTTTTAAGTTTCAAATGGAATGAAGAGACCAAATTCTCTTTAAAGATCATTATTTCAATGATTCCTGCGGTGTTGGTAGGACTTTTATTTGAAGAACAACTAGAAGCCCTTTTTGGAGGTAATATTCTATTCGTAGGCTTTATGCTTTTAATCACCGCACTCCTCCTCTGGCTGGCAGATAAGGCAAAAGATACCGGGAAGAAAGTAAGTTATACAAATTCTTTTGTGATTGGTGTATCTCAAGCTATCGCTATGCTACCGGGAATTTCCCGTAGTGGTGCAACAATTTCAACATCGGTGTTATTAGGGAATGATAAAACAAAAGCTGCAAGATTCTCATTTTTGATGGTGGTGCCCTTGATCTTCGGAAAGATCGCAAAAGACCTATTGAGCGGTGAGCTAATGGAAAGCACCACAGATTTTTCAATTCTTGCTGTTGGATTTATATCAGCCTTTATTGCCGGACTGGTTGCCTGCACCTGGATGATCTCACTGGTTAAAAAGAGCAAACTTTCATGGTTTGCTATCTATTGTTTTGTAGTGGGGCTAGCGGCCATTATTTTTGCATATGCGCAATAAGGAATTCACCCTCGAAGAATTTAAAACAGGACAGGTACTTCTTTTTGATAAACCTCTTAACTGGACCTCGTTTCAATTGGTGAACAAAGTAAGATGGCTAATCAAGAGAAGTTGCAAGATCAAAAAGATAAAGGTAGGTCATGCCGGAACATTAGACCCATTGGCCACAGGATTACTAATTATCTGTACCGGCAAATTCACCAAAACCATTCCTGAGCTTCAGGGACAGATCAAAGAATACACAGGTACTTTTACCATTGGAGCTACTACCCCTTCTTTCGATCTGGAAACCGAAATTGACCATAATTTCCCCACAGATCATATTACCGAAGAATTACTACAGGAAACATCTAAAAAATTCATTGGCGAAATCGAACAAACTCCGCCTGTTTTCTCTGCTTTAAAGAAAGACGGAAAAAGACTTTACGAATATGCCCGGGAAGGCAAGGAAGTTGAAGTAAAAAAAAGGAAGATAGAAATTTCAGAGTTTGAGATCGACTCGAAAGACTTTCCGAAGGTTCATTTCAGGGTGGTTTGCAGTAAAGGGACTTATATAAGAAGTCTTGCTCATGAATTCGGACAAGCCTTGAATAGCGGCGCACATCTTTCAGCATTAAGAAGGACTGCCATCGGCGATTATTCTGTAGAAAATTCCATGGATATCGAATCTTTCGAAAAATTGCTACCTTCACGAGAGAATAATTAAGTCTCCTGATTGTTAATTGAATATGAGTTTTTTCGATAATTTTTTCGATAAGCATAAAGCGCTTATTCTTACTACGCTTTCATTTGCTGTCCTGATGCTGGCCTTATATAACTTTAAACTTGCCAACGGAAATCAGGATACGGCAGAAATGATGGTGGATCTTGAACAATTCAAAGTAACTGAAAAGGAAAAGATAGAACCGGAGGAACAAAAAGTACAGGAGCGAAACCGAAGAGACGTTCAAACCCACCAGGCTTACAATCAGGATAAGGAAACCCGGGAAGCCGATTTCAAGAATAAACTCGACGAAATTTTCAAAAAGAACAGTGCAGCTCAGGAAGAGTCAGAAAACCAAAACTCTGAAAGTTCAGAAGGAAACTATGCTTTAAACAAAAAGAATTCCGACGAAAAGAAGAACAGGTCAGATGGTGATGATTCTGAAAAAGAAGCTTCCCAAAGATCTGCAGCTTATGATTATAGTTCAATTTCCTTTTCACTAAAAGGAAGACGTGCTGTGAAAATCCCCAATCCTGTATACACTTGCGATAAAGCCGGGAAAGTTGTGATCAACATTACGGTTGACGCCAATGGATTTGTGGTAGATTCTTCGGTAAACAAGGCCAGCTCCACTACAACCAACGAATGTCTTACAGATCGCGCCCTAGAATATTCGGCTGGTGCTAAATTTTCAAAACTTGCGGGCAGAAATGCGCAACCCGGGACGATCACTTATCATTTTAGATCCTAGAAATTATGACTGAAATTAAACGTTGTGGCTGGTGCGAAGGCGACCCTTTATATGAAGCATACCACGATCATGAATGGGGAGTTCCCGTACTTGATGACGAAACCTTATTTGAATTTCTTACGCTGGAAACTTTTCAGGCCGGATTAAGCTGGATCACCGTACTTCGAAAACGTAATAATTTCAGAGAGGCTTTTGATAATTTTGATTATAAAAAGATCGCCCAGTATAAAGACGCCAAGGTTTCTGAATTAATGCAGAATGCAGGAATAATTCGAAATCAAATGAAAATAAGGGCTACAGTAACCAATGCCATGGAATTCATGAAGATACAGGATGAATTTGGCAGTTTTAGTAAATATATCTGGCAGTTCGTGGATGGCGAACCTATCCAGAATGAAGTTAAAGATTATACGAAAGCACCTGCTAAAACAAACCTCAGCGACAAACTAAGCAAGGATCTTAAAAAAAGAGGCTTCAAATTTGTTGGGTCAACCGTGATCTATGCGCATATGCAAGCCACCGGAATGGTGAATGATCATCAGATTGATTGCTTCAGGCACAAGGAAGTGAAAAAGATGGGAAAAAAAATTTCTATTTAAGATATTCCAGGAATTCTTCTCTGGGAATTTCTTCTGCACCGAGGCTCTCCAAATGACTCGTATACGACTGGCAGTCTATTAATTTTACTCCCTCCTGCTTCAGTTTTTGAACCAGTTTTATAAAACCAAATTTTGAAGCATTACTAGCCTTAGCGAACATACTTTCCCCACAAAAGACATTTTTGTCCTTCAGGTAAATTCCGTAAAGTCCCCCAACCAGATCAGCTCTATCCCATACTTCTGTTGAAATAGCAATGCCTTCCTTGTGAAGTTTCAGGTAATTCTCTTTGATCTCGGCAGTGATCCAGGTACCGTCCTGACCTTTTCTATCCACATTTCCGCAGTTCTCTATCACTTTTTCAAACTCCTGATTAAAGGTGACCTGGAATTTATCCTGATTTAGTAAAGGCCTCATGCTTCTGGCTATCTTCAGGTTTTCAGGAAAAAGCACCATCCTGGGATCTGGTGACCACCAAAGTACTGGCTGCCCCTCATTATACCATGGGAAAATCCCTTTATAATAAGCTTCCTTAAGGCGTTCGGGGCTAAGATCACGACTCACCGCGAGCAAACCATCGCTATCGGCGAAAGTTACCGGTGGTAGTTCCTGATTTGGATAAATAAAGTACAAACGAAATTCTTTTTCTAGCTTAAAATAAAAAAGTCCGGAGAGATTTCTAACCGGACTTTAATTTTTAACTGATTGTTCACAACCTAAATACGTCACCCTGAACTTGTTTAACTTCGTTGAATCTTCGATTTCAGGGTCTCTAAAGATGCTGAAACAAGTTCAGCATGACAGAATCTAGAAAGGAAGATCATCATAATCTTCTTCATTAAGATCGCTAGCTGGCTCGAACTGATCTGGTGGTGGTACATTAGAACCTCCAGACGGCTGCTGAGCAGCAAGGTTTTCTATTCTCCAACCCTGGATAGAGTTGAAATATTTCGTTTCACCCTGTGGGCTTACCCATTCACGTCCTCTTAGATTCACTCCAACTTTAACTGGCTGTCCAACCTGAAAAGCGTCTAAAAGACTGCATTTATCCTGAACAAATTCGATCATGATATGCTGAGGATACTGCTCCTCTGTGGTCACAACCATTTCTCTTTTCTGAAATCCGTTGCTTCCAAATGTTTTCGTGTCGCCAATAAGCTTAATTTTTCCCTGTACTTCCATTGTCTCTTTATTTTGCTAATAATATTTTCCAGGCACTATCAGGTTCATCATTTTCCAGATAAGCCTGTGCCCGCATATGAATTTTCTTTTTATCACCGCTTTTTACAAGTTCGGCCTCTTCTGAATTCGATTTAAGAAAAGCTTCAATTTCACCATTTTCAGGCAAAGCTTCTACATTTCCTAATTTACCCAGATCGTTCCCTGTAAGGATCTCGCTGGTTCTTATTTCCTTCGGCATTGCATCTACCCCAATCCCTAAAGTGGAAAGAGGTTTAGGCACTTCGAACATCCCTGTTCTGGCCCTGGTATACCAGTTACCACCCATACGGGCTACCTGATCTATTTTATATTGATCTATAAATCCATCCTCATCCAGTATATTCTCATTCATATGCATCTTCACCACGTGGCAGATAATCAAATTACCTGCACCTCCTTCGGTACCAGTTTCAACGATCTCCTGGATCTTACACTCAAACTGAACCGGAGATTCTGCAACGCGAAAAGGTTTAACCAGGTCAGATTTCAACATATTCAATCCAGCCTTTTCAAATTCATTCACACCTTCGGCATACTCCGTGCTGGAAAGCGACATTTGCTGGACAATATCATAATTCACAATATTGATCACTACCTCGTCTACTTTTTTTGCGTTTTCAAAAGTATGCTTGGTGGTATTATCTCTTCCGCGTCTAGCCGGTGAAAAGATCAAAACCGGAGGATTAGCACCAAAAACATTGAAAAAACTAAAAGGTGAAAGATTGGGATTTCCTTCTTCATCTATCGTACTTGCAAATGCTATAGGCCTTGGACCTATTGCACCAAGCAGATACTTATGTAATTTCCCTACGCTTACATCTTTGGGTTCTATACTGAACATAGATTAATTTTTGCCAAAGATAAAGAATCACACAGGGAATGAAAAGCAATGCATTACAATAAAAATAGTTTTAAAACGCTTATATTTATTTTCGATTAAAAGCCGGAAAAATACATGAATCTACCCGACGAACGCAGCTTTAATCGCTGGTTTATCATTATTTCCTGCCTTGTGGTAATCATTCTGGTGCTCTGGAATACAAGTATATTTTTTCAGCGACTTAAAGAGGATGAACGGGCCAAAATGAATATCTGGGCGCAGGCACAGGAAGAGCTAAGCAATGCTCCTGAAGATGCCGACCTAAGCCTGATTCTTGAGATTTTAAATAATAATACCACTATACCGATCATTCACACCAACGAGAATGGAGAGATCGATTATACTACGAATATTGATCCAGCTATACTTGAAGATCCTGAACGCACCCAGGATTACCTTGAGGATCTTAAGGATGAAAACGAACCAATTATCGTAGACCTTGGCGATAACCAGATACAATATTTGTATTATGGAAATTCACCTGCCCTTAATAAACTAAAATATTACCCTATCGGACTCACCTTGATTGGATTCCTTTTTATAGGAGTGGTCTATTTCTTTTATACCACTACAAAAAATAGTGAACAGAATAAGCTCTGGGCGGGAATGGCCAAGGAGACAGCTCATCAAATTGGGACTCCGTTAAGTTCATTAATTGGCTGGACAGAAATTCTGAAAACTGAAAACGTAAATCCCTCCTACGTACAGGAGATGGAAAAAGACATAGACCGGTTAAGGACTATCACTGAAAGGTTTTCAAAAATTGGTTCTTCACCAAATTTACAGCAGACTGATATTGTCGCAGCTACAAAAGAAAGTTTTGAGTATTTAAAAACGCGTAGCTCCAATTTAATTGATTTCAGTATACGAGCTCCAAGACAACCTATTTATGTAATGTTGAATGAGCAGCTTTACAGCTGGACCATAGAGAACCTTGTAAAGAATGCCATTGATGCCATGCGCGGAAAAGGTGAGCTTCTAATTGAGATCAAACAGGACATAAGGCAGGCACATATTTATATAACCGACACCGGAAAGGGAATAGATAAAAACAAGTATAAATTGATCTTTGAACCCGGACAAACCACTAAAAAACGAGGTTGGGGATTGGGTCTTTCCTTAGCCAAAAGAATTATCGAAGAATACCACAATGGAAAGATTAAGGTAGCAAGAAGTGAAATAAACAAGGGTACTACTTTTCAGATAAGCTTGAAGAAGGCCTAGAATTCAGAGATCTTATCTCTCATCCAGTCTGGAACCCGGAAGGTCTCATTTTTTTCAAAATCAAAACACACCACCACATCTGTCCCTTCTGCACATATATCACCATTTTCGTTCAAAATAATATGCTTAAGGCCAAAACTCTTATTTCCTATAAAATCCAGTTTGGTTTTGACAATAGCTTTGCCAGGATAAACCAGAGACTTTTTAAAATCGCATTTGGTTGAAACCAGCATGGTTCCCTGATTGGAGTTCCGATAAAATTCGTGAATTCCCGAAGCTTCCCAGAAATTCACCCTCCCACTTTGCAAATACTGCATATAGGATACATTGTTCACATGCTCATACATATCCAGGTCTCCCCAGTCTATGCGTAATTCCAGGCTTAATTTATAATCTGAATCCCTGGTCACAGTTCTACATTTGCACCTATCGCAGAAGCGAGTTCCTTGAATTCCTCATCGCTCATTTCCACATGATTTGAAAAATCCATATCCTTCATTTTGTTTAGCGGAATAAGGTGAACATGGGTATGTGGCACTTCCAGGCCAACAACAGCCATCCCTATTCTTTTACAGGACACAGTTTTTTCCAGAGCAATCGAAACCCTTCTGGTAAAACGCATCAACTCCTGGTACATTTCTTCCTCAAGGTCCCAGATCTTATCCACTTCTTTTTTAGGAATACACAATACGTGTCCTTTTGCATTAGGCCTAATATCAAGAAATGCTAAAAACTGACTGTTTTCGGCTACTTTGTAAGCAGGCACTTCTCCTTTTATGATTTTTGTGAATAATGTTGACATGATTAGGTCGGTTTTCCATAAAATTAAAGAATCCTTTTCTCAAATCCGAAATTAGGGATAAAAGAAAAGGATTAAATTTTGACTCAAAAAGGCCAGACTATTCTCTCCAGATCTCGATAATTTCAAAAGAGACAGTACCATTAGGCACTTCGATCTCAGCGGTATCTCCAACCTCTTTACCAAGAAGCCCTTTACCAATAGGTGAATCTACAGAAATCTTTCCTGCTTTAAGATCAGCTTCACTTTGGGCCACGAGCTTGTACTTCATCTCGGCTCCATTGGTTTTATTCTTGATCTTTACGTGGGAATGCACCAAAACCTTGGATGTATCCAGCTGTGATTCATCGATCACCCTTGCATTGGCAACTACCTCTTCTAATTTAGAGATCTTCATTTCCAGCAAGCCCTGTGCTTCCTTGGCCGCATCATATTCAGCATTCTCACTTAGATCTCCTTTATCTCTCGCCTCTCCGATAGCCTGGGAAGCCTTTGGTCTTTCAACGTCTTTAAGCTGATTAAGCTCATCCCGAAGTTTTTTTAAACCTTCTGGGGTATAATAAGATACTTTACTCATAACTTTATCGTTTTAATATCCACGGTAATAGAATTACTCCTAAAACCGGAAAACAAACCTTATAATGATCTTAGTAATAAATTGATTCCCTGGACGCAGGAATACCCGGTTCTATAAGTTTTTAGCTCACCGGGTTTAAACTATTGTATCATTAATTGAAAAAATCCCATAATTAGCGGGATTTCTTTAAACAAATGTAAGAAATTTAATCTTTAAGAGCAATTATATTATTTTCGCTCGAATTCAAGTTTTTATGAAAAAGTTACCCCTATTATTACCCATTTTGATGCTTCTTATTGGTTGTTCTAATTCTGATGATAATTACCAGAACAATCCTAATATCCCTAATGTGAGGTTTAACCTGCAATTAAACCTCAATCTACCAGAATACAATGACCTGCAATTTCCGGGAAATTCATATGAAACCTATTCACAAGGGGTTAGAGGCATAGTCGTATACAATATAAATAATACCCAATATTCAGCATTTGAACTCACAGATCCCAATCACCCTCCAAGAAATTGTTCGGGAATGACCGTTGATGGCGTGATAGCAAGCTGTGGCTGCGATGACAATAAATACAATATTATAACCGGCGAGCTATCTGAAGGTGAAGGCCAATACACCATGAAACCATACAGGGTTAGGCGTTCCGGCAACATTCTGGAGGTTTTTAATTAAAAAAGCCCCCTTCCCAATAACCCCAACTATACGGAAAGGAGGCGGCTAAAACCACAAAATTCTTAGAACTTTAAAGTAAGCCCCATTAGAAAATTAGTAGTGGCCTGGGGATAATACCCCGCTCCATCCAGAGTCTGCACTCCGTTAGAAAAGTCAGTATTGGGGATATCAAAAGTGTAATAATAACCGTTCGAGACATATTCCTCATTCAGGATATTATTTAACAATCCGGTGATCACGATCTCTTTAAAGATCCATGGTTTTTTCCAGTTATACTGGATATTCAGGTCGTTCACAAAGTAGCTATCCAGCTTAGAATTTTCAGCCTCCACATTACTCATAAACTGCTCACCTACGTATTTTGAAAGCAGTTTTATTTCGAGCTCCTGTAGTGGTTTAAATTCAATGATATTTCCCGCAACGATCTCTGGAGAATAAGAAATATCTGTGTCGCCATACTCAACCAGTTCTCCATTGAAAGTAGATACGAAATCAACATTTTTATTCCGGCTTAAAGCGATATTTGGTCTTATAGAAAATTTATTAGAAAGTCTAACTGTTGCATCTACCTCAAGACCCAATCTATAGCTATTTCCGCTGTTTTGACGGATAAAGGCTCCCTCATCATCTATTCCTCCGGTGAGCACAAGTTGGTTTTCATACCCCATGTAATAGAGGTTCGTGTTCAACTGAAAAGATCTGCTGTTATGCCTCCAACCCAATTCAAAATCATTTAATTCTTCAGGCTCGGGATCTCCATTTTCATAATCATTTCTACTCGGCTCCCTGTTTGCTCTGGCATAGGACAGGTAAAGTTGGTTATAAACATTCCACTCATAAGTTAGACCTGCTTTTGGATTGAAAAAGCTGAAGTTATCTTCATTCAGAAACCTTGATTGATCATCCAAAAGTCCATCTGTCTCATAATTTATAGTTCGTATCTGAAGGTCGGCATAACCCGCAAGTTTTTCGGTGATGGCAAAATTCGCCTTTGCATAAAGATTAAAATCTGTCTTCTCTGCCTGGTTGAAATAATACGGCGCATAAGGCTCGTTATTTCTGGCAAATCTTGTATAAACCACCTCCCCAAAATGATCTCCTTCATATTTATTCCAGCCACCACCCAGGGTCACATCCCAGTTTGAATTCTGATAATTAAGACTGAAAACAGTTCCGTAGAAATGATTATCAAGCCATTTGGTCCCAACCAGGTCTGAAGAATTCACCTCTTCACCTTCAGAGTTGAAAGGTTCCAGACCGAAATCGGTAAGAGCAGCATCCTCTTCATATTCCTCATAATAACCTCTTCCATAAGTATAGTGAAAGGCAATATTCGAAGACCAATTGCTTCCATAATCCTGGTTCCACATTAGCTGGTAATGGTCCTGGGCATAATTATCAGTTTGGTTATCATAGAATTTTGTATTACCGTCCTCATCGGTATAGATACCGGCAGGATTAAAGGTGCGATCATTCTCCAGAGTTTCAGCATCAATACCGTACCAGGCCTGGTAAGTTCTTTCATTCCCACCAAAGGTTAGCGCCTTGATGAGTGTATTTTCATCTACATAAGTACCTTGCAGGAAATATGATTTAAGATCACTACTAGCCCTATCTATATAACCGTCGCTCCTAATTTTAGAAGCCCTTCCCGCGAATGCCCAGTGATCATTAAAAAGTCCTGTACTGAATTTAACCGTATGCTTAAAAGTATTGTATGAACCAATGCTATTGGAAATTTCACCCTGTGCTTCCTCTTTATAGGAATCGGTTAAAATATTTAGACTGGCACCAAATGCCCCAGCTCCATTTGTGGAGGTACCAACCCCACGTTGTAGTTGCAAATTTTCCACAGATGAGGCAAAATCCCCCAGATTCACCCAAAAAGTTCCCTGGCTCTCTGCATCGTTATAAGGAATTCCGTTAATCGTTACATTCACCCTGGTGGCATCGCTACCACGAACACGAATCCCGGTATAACCAACACCATTACCAGCATCGGTAGTAGTGACGACGTTAGGCATATAACTCATCAATACAGGAATATCCTGACCAAGATTACGGTCTTCGATCTCTTCATTACTAAGGTTACTGTAAGTAATTGGCGACTGCTGGTTAACCCTTACAGAAGAGAGAAAAACTTCGTCTAATGTCTCCTCGGCACCAGAAAGATCAATATTGATCTGGGTATCCTGAACCAGATCGATCTTTTTACTTTTTTGATTTCCGTAAGCAAAGATCAGGGTATAAGTTCCCTGTTCAAGAGTAAGTTCATAATTACCGTTTTCATCGGAAACAGTGCCTTTACCAGTGCTTTTTAGATATACCGAAGCTTGCTCAAGGGGATCTCCATTCTCTGTGATTGTCCCTGAAACAGTGAATTGTTGTGCATAGGCCTGTAACGAGAATAATAAAAGACCTATAAAAAATAATACATTTTTCATTCGTAAAATTTTACGAATAAAAGGGGCGATTATTCTTTTCGATTTGGTTTAAAAATAAAAATCCTGAGACTGCCGTCTGGCAATTTCAGGAGTGCATACACTGCGTTTTCACGCAATTCCCTTGGCAGCATTACCTGCCCAGGTTCATTGGGTATGATCTCAGCCACTTTTATCGTGGCACCCCTTATGAGATTGTGGCGCAAAAGTAATATGCTTTTTTAGAAATCCAATACATTTGAGGAGATTTCACAGAATTGGCTTAATTTTAGATAAATCCTGAGTAATGCTAAGTGCAAAACGCTCCATCACCGTAAAAGTTGTAACCGGATACGTAATCGTAGCCATCCTGGCCGGTCTAGCCGTCTGGTATGTATACAATCAGGTAATTGCCTATTCAGAAATTGCTCAATCCAACACCGAAAACAATCAGCAACTAATATTGGTAAGTGAAATTAGTACCAATCTTAACGAATCTGAGAATACCAGCCGAAGGTTAATTCAGACGGGAGAAGAAGAGGAATTAAAGATCTACAATGCTCAGATAGATAGCATTAAAGCCAAGCTTGATAAACTGGAGAATTCCTATCAGACGGTAGATCTTGAAAAGGAAACTGACAGCATTAATAAACTTCTGGACCAAAAGACAGAAAACTTAAAGGAACTAGTAGCATTAAGAGATACTGACAGGAATACCAACTATTACTCAAAAGCATTAAGAGAGCTAAAGAATATCGATGAATCTTTTCAGGACTACAATTATGAGAACAGGTTCAGAAACTTAAAACCTTATCAAAAGGATATTTTAGTTAAATGGTTGGAATACTCTAAGGAAGACAATGCCGAACGAATTACAACTGAACGCCTTGACTCTGTAGTAAAATCGGTAAAACGTGTTTTAACAGACCTGGAATTCGCGAACAGACAATTTCAAAATGAGGTTATTCAAAAGGAGAACGAATTACTGAATAATGATTTGATCCTGAATCAACAACTTCAAAGCTTACTGGCTGGACTGGAGCAAAAGGAGCGGGAAAATACGGTTGAAAGAGCGGAAGTCTTTCAGAACATGCTTAATAAAACCTCCAACATCATCATAATTGGAGGCTGTATCATTCTGCTTATTATCCTATACTTTGTAATTAACATTATTGGCGACGTTACTCGTAGTCAGCGTTATAGAGTTGAACTGGAAGAGGCCAAGGATTTTGCTGAATCACTGCTGGCCAGTCGGGAGCAATTTATGGCAGCGATCACCCATGACCTTAGAAGCCCTTTAACCACTGTGATGGGTTATACAGATCTTATTCAAAAGACCGATCTCAATGAAAAGCAAAAACATTACTTAAAACAGATTAAAAAATCATCTGAATTCATCTTAAGGCTGGTAAACGACCTTCTGGATCTTTCCAAGCTTGAAGCCGGAAAGATGCTTATAGAGAACCTATCTTTCAATCCTAAAAAGCTTATTCATGACACTGTGAATAATGTGATCCCTGCAGAGAGGAAAAAGGATGTTGATATTATTATTGAAGTTTCTGATAAAACCAATGTTCAAATACAGAGTGATCCATTCCGTATAAAACAGATCCTGGCGAATCTCATTTCTAATGCCTGGAAATTTACTGAAAAAGGTGAAATCGTAATAGAAGCAGAACTTAAGGAGAAGGCAGATAATAAACATATTCTGGAGATAAGTGTGGAGGATTCAGGGATAGGTATCTCGAAGGAAATGCAGGAGAATATCTTTGAAGAATTCTCCCAGGAAGACAGCAGTATAGAAAAACGTTTTGGTGGTTCGGGACTTGGACTGGCTATTACCAAAAGGCTCGCTAAGCTACTTAATGGAGATATAAAACTGGAAAGCGAGCAGGGCAAGGGAAGTAAGTTCACCATCCTTATCCCGGTGGTAAAGATATCTGAAACCAGGGAAGAACCAGAAAGAGAAAAAGCTGAAGAGGATCCTATTGAAACTATTGAGATCGATGCCTCCGGCAAACAAGTCCTTATTGTAGATGATGAGCCCGGACAGCTTTCTTTAACCCAGGAAGTGGCAAAATCTATGGGCTTTGAAATAGATACCGCCGAGAATGGAAAAATCGCGCTTGAAAAACTAGAATCGGGTGATTTTGATATTATCCTAACCGATATTCAAATGCCGATTTTAGATGGTTTTGAATTGATTAGAAGCATTAGGTCTAGTAAAAAGTATAAGGATCTACCGGTAATTGCCCTTTCCGGAAGAACAGATATCGAACGGGAAGTTTATACAGAAGTTGGCTTCAACAATAAGCTATTAAAACCCTATAAGCCGGAAGAATTGAAACAGAATATCGCTGATCTTCTCCAGCTTGATTTTGAACATAAAGAAGTATCTGGAGAGATAGATAACATCAAGTTGAAATCTGATAACTATGACCTGACAGACATCTATGAGTTTTCAGGCAGAGATGAAGAGGCCATGCATACTATTATCCAGGCATTTCTGGAAGGTGCTCAGGAAAGTCTGCACGAATTACAAACTGCGCGTGCAGAAAATGACATAGATAAAATGGGTAAACTTGCTCACCGAATGCTTCCCATGCTTAGACAAATGAAGGCAAATGAAGTGATCGTAATTTTGATGAAGCTCGAATCCAGAGAAGAGATTACCGATCGGCAATTTGATAATTTTGAGAATAAGGTTCTGGAATTAATGTCGAGCCTTAACACCAGTATTACAGTTTAATACCGTACTGCTTCAGTTTATTGTAAAGGGTTTTTCGGTCAATCGAAAGCATCCTGGCGGCTTTACTTTTGTTCCCTCCGGTTTTTTCCAACGCATCCAGGATCAACTGTTCTTCATTCTTATTTTTGAACAACCCATAATCATTTTCATTGGTGCGGCTGGAAGTTGCGATCTCATGAGGAAGAACCTTCAATGGAATAAGATCGTCCTTGGTTAACAAGACGGCCCTTTTTACCATATTCTTCAACTCTCTTAGGTTACCAGGCCAGTTATAATTTTTAAAAGCATGTATGGCTTCATCTGAGAAACCAACGATATTTTTCTCTAGATCGGCATTGGCTTCATCCAGAAACTGGTTCGCAAAAAGCATAAGATCTTCCTTTCGTTCTCTTAATGCCGGAACCTTTATGGAAAACTCATTTAATCTGTGATAAAGGTCTTCCCTGAAATCGCCTTCTTTTACAGCTTCAGAAAGATCTTCATTAGTAGCGGTTACTACACGAATATCTACCTCTATCTCGTTATTGCTGCCAACAGGTTTTATGCGTCGTTCCTGAAGTGCTCTCAGCAACTGTACCTGAAGCTCATAGGTAAGGTTCCCTATTACATCGAGGAACAATGTACCGCCATTAGCAGCGGCGAAATGTCCTGTTTTGTCATTTATTGCTCCTGTAAAAGATCCTTTCAGGTGACCAAAGAATTCACTTGACGCGATCTCCTTTGGTATGGCTCCACAGTCTACCGCGATAAAAGGAGCGCTCTTTCTCTTACTTTGGAGATGTATGCTTTTCGCTATCTGTTCTTTTCCTGTACCACTTTCACCGGTAATAAGAACAGACATATTGGTTGGTGCAACAAGTTCTACATAATCGCTTAACCTGCGGGAAGGTTCACTAACCCCCCGCACCATGTCCTTATTTTCATTTAAAGGACCATCGCTTTTTTTCGGTGGTTTAGGTTTCTCAACCTTATGAGCTACTTCTTCATTGGTATGAAGCGCATTTTCTATGGTTTGAAGTATGGATTCCGGTCTGAAGGGTTTTGAAACATAATCAAATGCTCCTTCTTTCATTGCATTTACAGCCATACTTATCTCAGCATAACTGGTCATTACAATTACCTGGGTGGCTGGATTCTCAGTTTTAACATTCTTAAGAATTTCAAGACCATCATTATCAGGCAGTCTCACGTCTGTCAAAACCAGGTCAAATTTATCTGAAGAAATTTTCTTAAAGGCTTCAGCAGCTGAATATACAAGGGCTACCTTGTAATCCCTTTTTTCTAAAAAGGTTTTTAACATGGTTCCAAATGCAACATCGTCCTCAACGACCAATACTTTAGACATAAATAATTTTTATTAAGCTTAACAAAGGTAACAATCTTTAAATCATTACTTTTTAAAAGAAAACATAAAAAAAGAGAGGTGACTGTCGTACCTCTCTTTTCTGGCAATTCTGTGGTTATTTAAATTGCCATAAACTAATTCCCATTTAACAGACTTTCTTTTCACCTTAGATAAACAAGCAAAAAAGTGACCTCTTATAGTGTTAGTTTTCTGGTTGTAAGTATTCAGGAGTTATCCTGAAAACAGTCACTTTTTTGCAAGTTTGCCGGGGTAGAAATACCTTCCTTAAAGCATTTTCATTTACCTGCTACCGGGGAGTTGGTTTCTCCCTTACCGGACTTTAATTAATAACTATCCTTCTCTTTCATATCGATCCAGTTTCCATCGTGGTCAACGTAAACTTTCTTAGTTTCACCTTCTACATCCAGCTTCACCTTATAAACTTTAGTTTCTCCCATGGATTTAACCCATGCTTCTGTTACAGATGCCTCACTATAATCTGGACGGAAAGCATTTTTTACAGCCTGAGGTAATTCCTGAATATCTACACTCGCAAATTCCTCCTGCT
>CBDTXN010000015.1:0-21942 GCA_965364455.1 uncultured Flavobacteriaceae bacterium | reverse complement strand
AGTAAAAGCTTTTTCCGGAGGTAATTTATTTTCAAAATGTATTGGTTTTCCTGAGGGATCTAATAAAACTTCATGTTCAGGAAAATGATCAATAATAAGCATTTCAACCAGGTCGGTATGCTGAACCTCAAGAAGTTCATTACTTACCTTAATTTGATAATAGCCGTCTTTCTGGCAAATATCATCGATTTTAAGGTAATCGACTTGCTGGGCGTTTTTGATAATATTTCCCGGATAAAGTTCTCCATTAAAAACATAATTTTCACCATCATAAGTATATATAAATGGACAGGAACTTTTGGTAAGGGCTATAATTACCATGGCCAGGGCCAATACTCCAATGGTGCTGCCTACTGCATAAATAATCGTCCTGCCTACATTCTTATCAACCACTGCTATACGGTCTACCGCCGAAATAGGAATAGAAGTATTTCCTGGTTCAAGGTTTTGATCATTCTTTAAGTATATATGAATTTCGTTTAAAGGATCTGTTTTTCTCGATTTGTAACGGTAGGTTTTTCCTATTTGAACATTGGGATCCTTCTTATGTAAGTGTCTTGAGCTAAGTGCTAAAAGTTGACCAGTTAACAATTCCTTTTCGCTATCCAGTTGTACATTATCGAGGTGAAACTGATTCTCATTACTGTGAATGACGAAATACTTTTGCTCCTGGTTAAACCTTTTGATCTGTTCCTCTTTCTGTTCTGCTATATCCGAATCTATTTCCTTTACCTTAAAGTAAGAGCAAGAGAATAATACATTAAGCAGGGATAGGGCAAATACCAAACTGGTTACTCTCATAATCAGCTTTCTTTTTCGTAATTGGCCGATGAGACTTCTAATTTTTTCTGACTCTTCCATTTTTAAATGATTTAAAATCTAGTCATAGTTCTAATTCAGAATCAATTTGGAGCTGGAAAAAAATAAAAATAAGAGAAGTGAAGAGTAGATATTAAGGGAGTTGAATCTTTGCTTGTTAAATGTAAATTACCCTAATTAGTAAGATTCAAAATGATCCTATCTAAAGCTTTTTAAGGTATTTGGTTAAATTCGGGGAAGATTAGATTATCTATCTAAGATAATGAAATTCAGTAAGATTATAAGTAGTTGCGAACTACAAATAATTTATAGGTGATCTTTAATTTGATCACTAGAAGTTTTTTGTTGGATTAGATCCTAATAGGAAATAAAAAATCCCCACAATTTGTAGGGATTTTTCTTTGTAGCGAGACCGAGATTTGAACTCGGGACCTCCGGGTTATGAATCCGACGCTCTAACCAACTGAGCTACCTCGCCATAGGATTTCTTCATTCAATTAAAACCTTGGGATGCCTTATTATCCAAGGCGTCACGGCTTTCTGTGAATGCGGGTGCAAATATAAAAACAATTTGTTTTGACGCAAACTTTATTTTCTAAAATATTTATTTTGATTTCTTTTAATAATACCAATTAATATCTATATTGCCCGAAACTAATTAATCTACAATGGACGAAAAGATAAAGTACGAAATGGAGTTTCCTATTCAAGCTTCTCCTTCATTATTATTCCAATATATTTCAACTCCCTCCGGTTTAAGTGAGTGGTATGCAGACAATGTGAATTCCCGAGGGGAATTTTTTACTTTTATATGGGAAGGTAGTGAAGAAAAAGCAAAGCTCGTTAGTAAAAAGAGTGATGAGCGGATTAAGTTTAAATGGATAGATGATGAAGAGACTCCTTACTTTTTTGAATTGCGTATCCAGGTAGATGATATTACCAAGGATGTTTCTTTAATGATCACCGATTTTGCTGAGGATGATGAAATTGATGAAGGGAAGATGTTATGGGAAAACATGGTTTCAGACTTAAAACAGATTCTGGGATCTGCCTAGATTTCTTATTATAAATATTACCTTTGCCCCGTTTAAAAACGGGGTTTTTTTATGATAAATTTAGACGGAAAAATTGTTCAGGAAGAGAATGCAAAATTGTCGGTGCGAAATCGCGGCTTCGCATATGGTGATTCAGTTTTTGAAACCATAAGAGTAATTAGTGGCAAGATCATGTTTTGGGAAGACCATTACTTTCGATTAATGGCTTCGATGAGGATCATGAGAATGGAAATTCCTTCTAACTTTTCCCCGGAATTTCTCGAAAAGGAGATAAAAGATATAATAGAGGCTAATAACCTTGATACTTCTCCAGCCAGAATAAGGTTTGCAGTATACAGATTGCAGGGAGGATATTATACCCCTGCGACACGTGATATTGGATATGTGATTAGTGCTGAAGGTATGGAAGATTCTTTCTACCTGTTCAATGATAAACCTTATGAGGTAGAATTATTCAAAGATCACTATGTAAATAGTGGCCTATTATCTTCAATAAAATCGAATAACAGGGCTGTAAATGTATTGGGAAGTATTTACGCTAGTGAAAATGGATATGACAATTGCTTACTTTTAAATGAAAAGAAAGGAGTTGTAGAAGCTTTAAACGGAAATATTTTTCTCGTAAAAGGAACAACGATAAAAACTCCACCTGTTTCTGATGGTGCTCTTAACGGTATTATCAGAAAACAAATCCTGAATATTTTAAAGAAAACAGAAGAATATACCCTGGAAGAAACCTCGATTTCTCCTTTTGAATTGCAAAAGGCTGATGAGTTATTTATCACTAATGTGGCAAAGGGAATTCAGCCGGTTAGTAAATACCGTAAAAAGGAATTTAATACAGAGGTGTCTAAAGACCTATTGAGTAAATTAAATGTGAAAGCGAGACTAGGTTAATTATATGATGGATTTTCTGGTGAATTAGACCAAAGCATATACTCACCTCCTAATTCCAGCATTTTATCTTTCCAAAAAGAATTGTAGGGTTTTTCAAGCAAATCTTTATTGTCTTCACTTACTGTTACAACCCAGGAATGAGAATTCAATTCATCATCCAGTTGATTTGCATCCCAACCTGAATAACCTAAAAAGAACTTGATCTGGGTGTCATCTATAAGTTCTTTAGCGATCAATTCCATCACCACTTCAAAGTTGCCACCCCAGTAAATACCGTGTGCAATTTCTATGCTATCGGGAATAAGATCGGGGATCTTATGAATAAAATATAGATTGTCCTGTTCAACGGGTCCGCCGTTGTATACTTTGAAATCTCCTTCTATTTCCGGGATAAGATCTTTTAGAGTAAAGTCCAGAATTTTGTTTAGGATAAATCCAACCGATCCATTATCTGAATGGTCAGCAAGTAGAACCACCGAACGATTAAAAGAGACATCTCCAATTATGGATGGTTCTGCGACTAAAAGATGGCCTTTGGTTGGTTTTAACGCGATCATTGTAGCAGTCTTTTTATCTAAACTAATTATTTCTTATAAAAAATGCAATACAACAGTAAAAATTTTAAATAAAAAAAGCCTTCCGGCTGGAAGGCTTTTAAATTTGATAATACAAATTATTAGTTCACAGCTTTTTGTAAATCTGCTCCGGCCTTAAATTTCACTACGTTTTTAGCAGCAATTTTAATGGTTTTACCGGTTTGTGGGTTTCTTCCTTCACGTGCAGCTCTTTTAGATACAGACCAAGATCCGAATCCTACTAGAGATACTCTATCACCTTTTTTAAGAGATTTTTCAACGTTTTCAAGGAAAGACTCTAATGCTTTTTTTGCTGCTGCTTTAGAAATTCCAGCGTTTTCAGCCATTGCATCGATTAAATCTGTTTTGTTCATAATTTGAATTTTAAATTAATTGTTGGTTAAACATTCTGTTAAACTGGTATACAAATTTATACGGATTTCTTGTTCATGCAAGTAATGACAAGGGAAAAGCCCATATTTGTTGATAACTTGGTTGATTTGTTGATAAAGATAATTGTTTTTTATTAAAATGCAACGAATTCAGTGTTAATAAGGCCTTAGCGCATTTTTGCATCTGGAGCGAAATTAAAACCATTTAAAAGTGCTTTCGAATCCATTTTCCTTTTTCCCGGAAGCTGGATTTCATTAATAATAATATAACCATCTTTCGCCGCTACTTTTATCTGCTTATCCATAACGGTTACCGTGCCATTAGGCAAATGATGCTCTTGTATTAATTTTTCAATATCGTAAATTTTCACTTTTAATTCTTCAGAAGAATTCTCCAGGTAACACCAGGCCGCCGGGTAGGGGTTGAGACCTCTAATAAGGTTATATATAGTATCTACCGGTTCCTCCCAGTTGATTTTTGTATTCTCACGGTTAAGTTTAGGGGCTTCTTTGAGCTCAATTAAATCTGATTGAGGTTTTGTTTCTACATTCCCATTCTCTATAGCCTTAAGAGTCTTGACCACGAGTTCAGCTCCAGTATCCATAAGACGGTCATGGAGTGATTCAACATTTTCAGATTTATCAATAGGAGTTTCTTCCTGAAGGATCATAGCTCCGGTATCAATCTTTTCATCCAAAAAGAAAGTGGAGACTCCTGTTTTTTTCTCTCCATTTATTATAGCCCAGTTGATGGGAGCAGCTCCTCTATATTGAGGTAACAGCGAAGCATGTAAATTAAAGGTGCCATATTCAGGCAGACCCCAAACAGATTTTGGTAACATTCTAAAAGCGACAACTACCTGGACATTAGGGTTCAGTTCTTTAAGCTCTTTCTGAAAATCCTCAGATTTTAAATTTGTTGGCTGTAATATCTTTAGTCCTTTAGATTCTGCAAATATCTTAACTGCACTTTCTCTTAATTTTCTTCCTCTTCCAGCCGGCCTGTCAGGCGCGGTAATTACACCTACTACATTATATCCTGCATCAATTATAGCTTCCAGACTCTTTACGGCAAAATCTGGGGTACCCATAAATACAATTCTTAGGTCTTTCATTTATTCAATATTTTATAATGGTTATTTGGAGTGCGAACCAGAATTCCTTTTTCGCAAAGCAAACTTAAAACTTTTAATACCGAGGTCTCCTTATAATCTAAAAGAGAAATAATTTCTCGTGAATCTTTTGGTCCTTTTTTTAGAATCCTCAGAATATTCAGGTAAATCTCATTCATGTCATCCCTGCTCAGTTCCTTTTCTTCCTTTCTACAAACTGAGCATTTCCCACAGGGAGGTGGATCTGTTTCTCCGAAATACTTTAATAATTGCACCTGTTTACATTCATTATCATTCTGAACGAACTCCAGAACGGCTGCAATCTTGTCTCTTTTAGTTTTGTTATAAGTATTAATAAAGGAAGAAACCGGGTTTATGGTAGACTCATCCTCACGTGGGACCAGAAAAATGATACTGGCATCATGTCTTGAGAGAACAAACTCAATTATCTCCTTTTCATTCAATTCTTCAAATATCTTAATACAATCAGACTCAGATAGATTAGATTTTTCACTTAATGAGCTTAGATTTACTGGGATAAGATTTTCAAAAACCCCACCATAATTTCTCAGGACGGTTCTTATTAATTTAGCATACCTTGGATTTTCGTCCAGATAATTATCCAGATGATTACCACTCAAGAGTATCTGGATCTCGGTCTTCTTCTGATAGTTTTGAGAAAGCCTCAGGATGCTACACCGGTCTAATAACTGTAATGCATTATACGTCTTATGGGAATTGAATTGGTATTGATGGCAGAAATCAGAAAAATTAAAATCATGTACTGTATTCTCACCTTCCCCGTACGCAATTCTGAAATAGGCATTTAATTTCCGATATACGAGTTTTACATCTTCTACCGAAGCCAGGTTATTAAGAAACTGGTTCTTAAGCACAGGTATGTCGCCGGCATTGGTCAGAATTATAGCCCTGGCAGGCTGGTTGTCCCGACCGGCCCGTCCGGCTTCCTGGAAATAACTTTCCATACTTTCCGGAAGATCTATATGAATAACTGTTCTAACATCCGGTTTGTCTATGCCCATTCCAAATGCCGTGGTCGCAACCATAACATTTGTTTTATTGCTAAGCCATTGCTCAAATCTTTCAGATTTTATTTCCTTCTTAAGTCCGCCATGATAAGCCGCCGCGGAAATATTATTCTTATTAAGAAATTGCGAGATCTCCTGCGTTGCATTCCGGCTTCTTACATATATAATAGCCGAGTCTTCTCCGAGGATCTGCGTTAATCTGAAATATTTGTCTTCAGTCTTTATTACCTCGTATTGAAGGTTTGACCTAACAAAGGATTTTTGATGTATAGCTGGATCCTCCAGAAGTAACTGATCACAAATATCCTCAACCACATCTTTCGTCGCTGTTGCCGTAAAGGCAGCAATAGGAATATCTGGAAGTAAGTTACGTAGATCTGATATATTTCTGTAGGCCGGTCTGAAATCATGTCCCCATTGAGATATACAATGTGCCTCATCTACAGCGATAAGATTTATATTCATCTGCTTCAACCGTTCCTTTACTATGTCCTGCTGAAGTCTTTCAGGGGAGAGGTATAAGAATTTAAAGTTTCCGAATATGCAGTTATCCAGATTGCGGTCCAGATCGGCGTAAGAGATTCCGCCGGTAATGGCCATGGCCTTGATATTTTTTTGCTTCAGGGAATTAACCTGATCTTCCATAAGGGATATTAATGGAGATACGACGATACAAATTCCGTCCTTTATCAATGCTGGAACCTGGAAGCAAATAGATTTTCCGCCTCCGGTAGGGAACAATGTAAGGGTATCCCTGGCATCAAGAATAGATTCTATAACTTCTAGCTGCTGTGGCCTAAACTGCCGGAAACCCCAGTATTTCTCTAATATTTGTAAAGCATGCTCCTGCAAATTTCTTTAGATCTTATCCAGAATAAAATTTGTACGTTCTTCCACACTTAGTTTTGGGACCTCAATAGGATCGTACCCATACCTTCTATATGTAGAATAAAGATAAGACGAAATTTTTAAGGCTTCCTCATAACTCTCGTAGCGCTCATTATCACTAGTGTAAATTTCCTGCCATGGAGGTAGGATAAAGATAAGATCATAAGTATTGTTTCTGCAGGTTTCATGGAAGACCTCTGGATAGTTTGTGTTGAAGTAATCCATATAGGCGACCACATCGGGAAGACCGCGGTCTATAAAAATATGATCTGACTGATGGCCTTTTGCTTCCATGAACTGGTTCAATCTTCCCTCAAGTAATTTTTCACTAAAGAGTAATGGTTGTTCCAGAAATAGCTGGTCTATTCCTTCTTTCTGAGCCTCAAGGGTAACCTGCCGGGATATTTCGTGCAGGCATTTTTCTCCTTTATCTTCCAGTTTATGGATGATCGATGATTTTCCGGTTCCCGGCCCTCCGGTAATTACAATTTTTTTACTTTTCACGTGGCAAATTTCGACAATTGAAATTGATTATAAAAATGCTATCATTCCTTGTATCTTTGCAGCTAAACGAAGGAGAAAAATTATGAGTGAATCTAAAAATCCGGAAGAATTTTACGCAAAACTTAAGAAACAACTTCAGGATACGGCTATGTGGCCATCTGAATATCTTTATAAATTCATTGTACCTACCAAAGGAGAGCAGGTTAGCCAGGTAGAAGGAATTTTCAATAATATGGGTGCCGTTATTGAAACCAAGCAATCCAAAAAAGGTAAATACACCAGTGTATCTATCAATGTTAGGATGAAAAATCCAGATCACGTTATTGAAAAATATAAAGAGGTTGCTGAAAAAGTGGAAGGTGTGATATCTCTGTAATAGCCTTATAAAAGAATCTTTTTTATTGTGGTTCTTTGGTAATATTTAGTATTTTGCAGGCAGGAGTATAACTTCATTAAATACCTAATTAAACTTCAATTTTGACAAACGCATTAGAATATAACTCTGAAAGGAGTAAACTCATAATTCCCGAATACGGCAGACATCTTCAGAAAATGGTAGATCATGCCGTGAGCATAGAAGATGACCAGGAAAGAAATAAGGTCGCCAGATCTATTATTTCTGTCATGGGAAATATGAATCCGCATCTTCGCGACGTACCAGATTTTCAGCATAAGCTTTGGGATCAGTTATTTATCATTAGTGATTTTAAACTTGACGTGGAATCACCATTTCCGAAACCAACAAGGGAAATGCTTGCAGAGAGACCAGATATGCTTCAATACCCGGAGAATAATCCCAAGTATCGTTTCTATGGTAATAATATCAAAAGAATGATCGATGCAGCTAAGGACTATGAAGAAGGTGATTTTAAAGAGGCTCTGGTACTCACCATCGCCAACCACATGAAGAAATCTTACCTTAACTGGAACAGGGATTCTGTAGATGATGAAGTGATTGTAAATCATCTTAAGGAACTTAGCGGAGGAAAGATCAATTTTAAGAATATAGATGAAGATCTCACACAAGCTTCAGATCTTATCAGAGGTGGAGGAAACAAGAAAAAATACTCCAAGAACAAAAAGAATTCAGGCCGCAAGGGAGGTCGCAAACGCCACTAAACTCAACATCTTTTAATGGGAACTTTTCAAATTGAAGGAGGGCATCGTTTGAGCGGGGAGATTCAGCCCCAGGGAGCAAAAAACGAGGCACTTCAAATTTTATGTGCTGTATTGTTAACTGACGAAAAAGTTACAATTCATAATATTCCAGACATCGTTGATGTAAATAAACTGATCAATCTTTTACGCAATTTAGGCGTGAAGATCGAAAAGATTGGTGAAGGTAGTTATACCTTCCAGAGCGATGATCTTAACATGGATTATCTCAATAGCGAGCAATTTAAAATAGACGGTGGTGGCCTTAGAGGTTCTATAATGATAGTAGGACCAATGCTGGGTAGATTCGGAAAAGGATTTGTTCCGAAACCAGGTGGCGATAAAATCGGACGTCGAAGATTGGATACCCACTTTGAAGGTTTTATGAAATTGGGTGCTGATTTCAGATATAATAAAGAAGAAAGATTTTATGGAGTGGAAGCGCCTAATGGCCTTAAAGGTGATTTTATGCTTCTGGAAGAGGCTTCGGTTACAGGAACAGCTAATATCGTAATGGCCGCAGTACTTGCGAAAGGCACCACTACTATATATAATGCTGCCTGTGAGCCATATCTTCAACAGTTATGCGAGATGCTGAATTCTATGGGAGCTAATATAAGCGGAGTAGGTTCAAATCTACTTACTATAGAAGGAGTTGAAAAATTAGGAGGATGTGAGCATACAATTCTGCCAGATATGATCGAAATTGGATCATGGATAGGACTTGCCGCAATGACCAGAAGCGAGATAACTATTAAGAACGTAAACTGGGGAATGTTGGGTATTATTCCAACCACTTTTAGAAAACTTGGTATTACAATAGAGAAAAAAGGTGATGATATTCATATTCCTGCTCATACAGATGGATATGAAGTTCAGAGTTTTATCGATGGATCTATTATGAATATTAGTGATGCTCCATGGCCTGGATTTACACCAGATCTATTGAGTATCATGCTGGTTATAGCAACTCAGGCAAGAGGAAGTGTCCTTATTCATCAAAAAATGTTCGAAAGCCGACTTTTCTTCGTGGATAAGCTGATCGATATGGGTGCTAAGATTATACTTTGTGATCCGCACAGGGCCACGGTTATAGGACATGATTTTAAATCTCAGCTGAAAGCAACTACCATGAGCTCTCCAGATATTAGAGCAGGGATTTCTTTACTTATTGCTGCCTTATCTGCAAAAGGAACTTCAACTATTCATAATATTGAGCAAATAGACAGGGGGTATCAACATATAGTTGAAAGGCTACAGGGAATCGGTGCAAAAATCACCAGGCTCGATTAACATGAAATTTCCGTATAGATATAAATAAAAAAAGCTGTTCGATCGAACAGCTTTTTTTATTTCTATATTTTCTGAAAGACTAAACCTCTTCTGTCTTCGCCTGTTGCTTATGTTCTTTATAATGGAAAAGATTCTTTTCCTTGATCATTTTTGTAGTTCTTTCAGGAAGCATCTCTTCCCATCCAGCTTTACCTTCATTGATCATTTTAAGAACCTCTCTGGAATAAATATCCATGATGTCAGGGTTGTATTTCTCAATGTCTTCAACCCGACCATTATATTTAAAGAATTTATATAATTCCTTCATGCGGGGATGAACTTTTACATTTTCGCTGGTAGTAATTTCACCTGTTTCCGGATCTTTAAGAGGGTATAGGTATACTTTAAGATCTTTAAAGAATAATTTACCAAAAGCTTCAAGAATACCACCACTTAAGTGACGGTAATATTTCTCATCAAATACATCTACCAGGTTTTGCACGCCCATGGTAAGTCCCATTCGCTGTTTCGAATAACGGGAGAAATACTCCACTACACGATAATATTCCTGGAAATTAGAGATCATTACAGTTTGTCCAAGGGAGCAAAGAAGCTCCGCCCGATCCATAAAGTCTCTTTCATCAATTTCCCCCTCAGCTCTTAGGTTAGAAAGTGTGATCTCAAAGATGATTTCGGTGTTTTCCTGATTCACCTTGCTTTCATTAAAAAAGAGCTCTTTGGATCTTTCATACATATCCATGTTAACCTTGGTAACAGGTCTAAAGCTACCTCGAAGGGCAAGGATATTCTTCTTGTATAGAAGTTTTGCAGGCAATACGTTATTTCCGTCAGGACCGAACATTACAGCTTCGGTCATTCCATTTTTCACTAGCTGAAGACTCATCAATCTGTTATCCACTTTTTCAAATCTTGGACCTGAAAAGTTAATAGTATCGATTTCAATCTGATCTTTATCTATATGATCGTACAGATATCTCAGTAGTTTTTTAGGATTATCATACTTGTAATATGCCCCATAAATCAGGTTAACTCCAAGTATTCCCAGTGTATTTTGCTGATGTCTCGCATCATTTTCATGAAAACGAACATGTAACAGAATTTCATTGTAATCTTCGCCTGGTTCTACCTGATACCTGATTCCTACCCAACCGTGGCCTTTATACTTTTTAGCGAAATCTATCGTCGCAACAGTATTTGCGTAAGTGAAGAATAATTTATTCGGATGCTTTTCACGGGAAATCCTTTCCTCGATCAGTTTGGTTTCATGAGAAAGCATCTTTTTCAACCTTGCTTCGGTAACATATCTCCGGTCATTTTCAACACCGTAGATAGCATCACTAAAGTCTTTGTCATAGGCACTCATAGCTTTCGCAATCGTACCTGAAGCACCACCAGCCCGGAAAAAGTTTCGAACCGTTTCCTGACCTGCACCAATTTCTGAAAACGTCCCGTAGATGTTTTCATTTAAATTGATGCGAAGGGCTTTACTATTTATAGAAGGAACATTTTCAAATTCCTTGTCGCCCATTATGGTAATTGGCATAATCTCTCTTTTAAATAAACAATTTCTTTGTGTACCTCAAAAGTACTAAAAGCGGTAGGCATACAAAAAAATATATTTACTTTTGTGTGAAAAATAACACCTTTTGGAAGTTACATTTTTAGGAACAGGAACATCTCAGGGAATTCCAATCATTGGAAGTGATCATCCGGTATGCCTCAGCGATGATCCAAAAGATAAGCGTTTACGTGTGTCTGTTCTGGTTACCTGGAATGACCACAATATACTTATAGATTGCGGACCGGATTTTAGACAGCAAATGCTGGCCAATAATGTGAAAAAACTGGATGCAATTTTTTATACCCATGAGCATAACGATCATACCGCCGGTCTAGACGATATAAGGCCGTTTTTCTTTCGCCAGGGAGATATTCCTGTATATGCACATAAAAGAGTATTAAAAGCACTGAAAAAGAGGTTTGATTATATCTTTATTACTGAAAATAAATACCCGGGAGCACCGGGAGTAAAACAAAATATAATAGAGAATAAACCCTTCAGTTTCGAAGGCCTTACTGTAACTCCTGTGAATTTTATGCATAACAGGTTACAGGTGTTTGGATTCAGGATGGAAGATTTTGCTTATTTAACCGATCTAAAGTCGATCGAAGAAAAGGAAGTAGAAAAATTACAGGACCTTAAGGTTCTGGTAGTGAGCGCCCTTAGAATCGAGCCACATCATTCTCATTTTAACCTGGAGGAAGCGCTTGAATTCGTTAAAAAGGTAAAACCTGAAAAAACCTATTTCACCCATATTAGTCATATGCTCGGGTTTCATGAAGAAGTGGAGAAAGATCTTCCTGAAAATGTCCACCTGGCCTATGATAACTTAAAAATTACCATCTAGAATGCGCAATAAGATCTTAATGTACCTTTTTATTTTCACCCTTTTGTTCACCATTTTCATTTATGTGAATGATAAAAGGATACTGGATTCCAAGCAGGAGCGAATAGAAAGTCTTGAAAACCAATTGGCCGAGGCTGAAATTGATTCAGGAAATCCGGTTGATATGGTAGAATCAGAAGATTATTTTAATCTCCAGAACAATGAGGATGCGATAACCTATTTTGAGAATAAGAACATAGATCCTGAAGACCTAATTCTAAAAATCGAGGATGCAATTATAAGTAAAAACTCTGCGGAAGAAGATAATCCCCTGGTTCCTCAGGCTGGAATGGAGGGTAATATGCGCATCAATAAGATCAAGGTATTAAATCATAAATGGATCATCGCCGATTTTACCGATGGAACTTATTGGGGAGAGGTCTTCCTTAGCTATGAAGTATCTGAGGATTTAGAATTAAAATTCTATCCAGAGAAATCTTTTCTATACCCTTTGTATTAGATCCTCTTCTGAAGCCATTCTTTAAGTTCAAAGAAATTTTGTGGGGCAACACCATGCCCAACGGGAAATTCTGAATAAGAGTTTTTAATTCCAAGTTGATCTAGAAAAGGCTTGGTCTTTCTTGCCCATTCCACGGGAATAACCTGATCTACGCTTCCGTGCGAGCAATAAAAATCCAATTCTGAAAAGTCATTCTTTTCAAATCCATCCTTGATAATACCTTGATTCACATAACCGCTTAAAGCCACCACATTTTTGATCATCTCGGGGTAGGAGAGTGCTACAGCGTAGCTTAATATACTTCCCTGGCTAAAGCCTAACAGATTTACGTTTTCAGGATCTACAGGATAATTTTCAATTACTTCCCCAATAAAATCTTTAATAGTCTCTCTGGATTTAATAGCCTGCAGGTCATCACTGAATTTTCCATCATTATTATCCCAGTGTATGGCATACCATGCATTTCCATAAGGCTGCATTCTATAAGGAGCTTTTACCGAAATAATAAAAAGATCTTCAGGTAATTCTCCCGCAAATGAAAAGAGATCATTTTCATCACTTCCGTAACCGTGAAGCATGATCAATACTGGAGATTTTTCAGATTTTACTTTAGGTTCTTTTACTATATGTTGAAGTGAAAATTCTTTTGTCATTATGAAATCGTACTAAACCATTTTTGAAAAAGAGGCCCAAGAATTGGCACCTCGCGTTCTTCGCCTTTTATCGCCATTATTAATCCGTAGCCCCAAAGAACAATAAAGAAAATATAAAAGGCGCTTACAATGATTCCTTGGTCAAAAAGGCCTATTAAAATACCGATAAGATAAAACGTTATATGGATCCCGAATGCTTGCCTAATATGAAAACTGGCAAATCTATCCTTTGGTTCTAAATTCATAAAATAGGCGATTATAGTACCTATAATGGTGATGTAGGCGACTACCGCAGTTGTCTTTGCCTGTCCTGTAACTTCCATGGCGAATTAATTAAATACTAATAAATCCTTTTTGTGTGATCACTCCAAAAGCTTTTCCTTTTAATTCTTTATTCAGGAAAATACTGTTTTTAGAGGATGATAAAATATTCTTTTCAGTAAAATTAAAAGATTCTCCGGGAACGAATAGACTCAGATCTGCCGGTTCACCTTCTTTGATTTGAAATTTATCGATATTGAATCTTTCTTTACCAGCGCTAAGGAATTTTACAACTTCTGAGGTTTCAAAAATAGTACTAAGAGCACCAAAAGCTGACTCCAGACCGATACTACCATAAAGGGCATTGTCGAATTCCACTTTTTTATGCTCTACATCTATTGGGTTGTGGTCACTGGTAACCATATCTATGGTTCCATCTTTTAATCCTTTTATAAGTGCCTTTGAATCTTTCTTGGTTCTAAGAGGAGGAAGCACCTTTACATGAGCATCAAATGATTTCAACTCTTCATCGTTCAGCAGAAGGTTATGAACGGCCACACTACAACTTATGTCCAATCCTTTTTTCTTGGCATCTTTAATAAGTTTTACCGATTTCTCTGTGGATATGGTAGGGATATGAAGTTTGCCTCCCGTGTATTCAAGTAAATAAAGGTCCCTGGTGATCTGAAGTTCTTCAGCCAGGTTTGGAATTCCTTTTAAGCCTAAGGAAGTGCTATTCTCATGTTCATTTACCATTCCATTTCCAGCGATCCTATTCTCCTGAGGATAACTTTGAATTAGTGCATCAAAATTCTGAGCATATTGCAAGGCGATCTTAAGAAGATTAGGATTCTTAAGCGGTAATTTATAATCTCCAAAGCTTACCGCGCCTGCTTCTTTCATATCCAGTAATTCTGCCAGGTCTACACCTTCACTTTTCATGGTTAAGGCAGCAATAGGGAAAAGGCTAACCGGGTGGCTTGCTGCTTTTGCTTTCACTGCAGCAACAGTACTGCTGTGATCTAATACTGGATTTGTGTAAGGGTTTAAGGCAACAGAGGTAAAACCTGACTTTCCTGCCGTATCTAATCCATTAGCGATCGTTTCTCTGTCTTCATAGCCTGGTTCACCGAAGCTTACGCTACTATCAAACCATCCATTTGAAACATGTAAATTCGGTACTTTTATCTCTTTATCTGCTTTTACTTCCAGATCTTTACCGATCTTTTTTATTGCTCCGTGTTCAATGAAAATATCCAGTTTTTTATTGTGGTGAGGAGAATTTTCATCCAGAATTGTAACCGATTTTAGCAGTAGCTTCATTTAAAGAATTTTATTAGTAGCATTTCGATCGCAAGAAATATTAAAGCAAAAATAACAAACAGTTTCCAAAGTGTGGTGATTTGTCCGGCTGCATTTGCTTCGCTGAAATATTCCTTTACCGAGTCATAAACATTTACACCGTCTAAATTATCTATCTCACTAAAGTTCAAATCACTTTCCTCACGTGAATAGTTAAAACTGATATTTCCTACCTGGGAGTTACCCTTGGTAACCTGGTAATTCCCAGCCTCCAGATCTATATTTCCGGTGTTGATCTCTACCCGGTTGCTATAGTTTTGCTGTTGTGGAATTATATCTACCTCAGATTGGGTAAGATGTAAAACTTCATCATTATTGATATTTACAGGAATATCGATCCTGTTTTCTTCACCCGTCAAATAGAAGATCTGATTTTGTTTAAGAGAATTTAATCCAATTTGATAAAACACCGGTACGATCAAAGGCGAGTTGATAAAATTGGAATTCTCCTGATTAATAGCTGCAGTAAATAAATAAACTGAATTAGATGCTGCCAGAAAAGGACGATTATCCTGGTAACTTAAAACTGGATTTGATGAAGATAGCTCGTAAGAAGAAAGCACCTTGGGATATTCAAAATTATCTATTCTATCCTCAAAAACATTCTGAAGCAAGGTATGATCATAAGAAATACTGGTAATAAGTCTTTCTGTGTTGAGTTTCTGACCGAAAGCAGAAAATCCAAAACTGTTCAAGACCTGATCATATCCAATTGCATCATTTGAGGGAATAATGATTATAGAAGCTCCATTTTTCTTAACTGTTGCCAGATTATTAACTAGAGAGGAGGGAAGTTGCTCTATTTCGTTCAGAACAACCAGATTGGCTGAACTTAGAGAATTGAAATCTATTTGATTTGGCCTGAAGGTCTTAATCTCAAATTCTGGCTGAGTGTAAATTCTATCCAGGAAATTTGAATCTCCGGCTGAAATGATTACGACCTGAATTTCAGGATTTTTGTCCAGATGGAAAAACAGCTTATTGTCATATTTTAAACCAGAATCCTCTATCTCTATGATCCCATCTGCTATCCTGACATTCTGAAGCCTGAAACTTATCTCAACCAGACTATCTTTTGCCAGTTGAACAGAATTTCTACCAAGCAGAGTTTTTCCATTATATACCGAAACACTCAAAGGCTCTTCAAAATTGTAGTTTGAACTTACCTGTATTTTTAGTAAAACGGTTTCAGGGGTAGATTCATCAATAAAGGCAGTATCCAGGTTCACATTTCTTACCTCGGCCGACCTTTGGTTTATAAGGTGATAATTGAATTCTTCTGAAGAAATTTTGGCCGGAATATTCAGTTTACTCTGGAAATCTGAAATTATCACCAGGTCATTTTCCGAATTTGGATGGTTCTTAAAGTAATTCCCTGCCTTTAATTCGATCTCTCTGAAACTTAGTTGTTCTGCATCGAAATCAATGTTCTGTATTTCATTTCTAAGCTCCGAAGATGGCCTGCCAAAATATTCTTCAGTATTTGTAAATAAACTAATTGCATTAGTATTTTGCAAATTCTCAAGCAAATGATTAACTGCTTTGTCTCTATTGGTTGAATTATCATTTCCTGCCTGCATGCTAAAGGAATTATCCAGATAAACCAAGGTTCTGGAATCTTTAAGAGCTTTGTCGGTTGCGGGAATAAAAGGTTGAGCAAAAGCCAGAACCAGACAGGTTAATAACATCAACCTCGTTAAAAGGATAAGGAATTTTTTTAACCTGGAACTTTTACGGGTTTCCTGGATTACCTTTTTAAGAAATTTGACGTTGGTGAAATCTTCCTTTTGAAATTTTCTAAGCCTGAATAAATGAACGATCAGCGGAATTATAAGCAAGAAGAGGGCATACAGTAATTCCGGCTGTTGAAATTTCATATTAAGAAATAAGGTTTCTCAAATATAGAAAATGAAATGTGATTAAAGACTAAAACCTTTTTATAGAGAATTTAAAATTACTTCCTTTTCCAACTTCAGATTCTAGTGAGACAGAACCGCCCATAGATTCCACCAGTTTTTTTACAGTCGCCAGGCCAATTCCGCTACCCAAACTCCCTTCACGGTCTGTTGTATCAAGAGTAGTAAAAAGATCAAAAATCTCTTTAAATTTTTCTTTTGGAATACCTTTACCATTGTCCTTGATCTCGAAAAAATAGAAATCTTCATTTTTACTGAATTCAATATCCACTTTCCGGCTTTCCTTATCATTATATTTCAGGGCATTGCTGATAAGGTTCATAAAAACCTGTGATAAGGCAGCTTTATTCACGTTATGAAGCATAACATCGTCTGGATAATTGATCGTGATGTCGTCTGCAACCTGATAAAGGTTTACCACGCCATTCAAAAGTTTTTTGAGATCAACATTAGTATAATCCTTATTCATAACATGGTCGCTTCTATAAAAGCTAAGGATCCCATCAATGTAATTTCGCAAAGAGTAAGATGATTCTACCAGGAATTTCAAGTATTGCTCCGTATCTTCATCAAACTTCCCTTTATTTTCATCCCTGAGTAATTCACTCAGAGAAATTATATTAGCCAGGGGGGATTTTAGATCATGCGATACGAGGCTGGCAAATTTTTCCAGTTCCTGGTATTTCTCCTTCAGTTTATTTTGAACCTTATAGAGTTTATTCTTCTGTTTTCTAAATTCGAAAAGGTTCATTGTTTGCCTGGCCGCAGCTTTAAGTCCCTTTAACTGATGCTCATTAAGTTCCTTCTCAACAGTATCAAAGACACAGAATACTGCTATGGCATGTCCCTGGGGGTTATGCAGTGGGATACCAGCGTAAAAGGAAAATTCCCGATCGTAAATTCCCTGTGCCGATTCAAAAATATCAGGATATTTACTCCTGGTAATGATGTAAATAGATTCATCACTGTGAATTGCCCGGTCACAGAAAGAATTTTCACGACCAATTTCTTCAATTTCCGCTCCGTAGACAGATTTGTTCCAAATACGATTATCATCAATGATACTTATTTTCGCTACAGGAGAATTTGTTATTGAGGCACCAAGAAAAGTAAGATTATCATAATCTTCGTCTGGTCCGGAATTTAGAATATTATATTCCTTCAATGCTGTTCGCCGTAGCTTTTCATTGAAGGGGATTAGGCTTTCTTGCATCTTTTCGGTAAAAGGTTGAGCTAAAGTTATTTAAAATTTTAAAACTTTTACCTAAAAAAAACCTAATCTAAATATTATAACGCTTAATGCTAAATTCAAACATGGTTCCTTTATTTACGGTAGAGGTCAAATTGATATTGCCACCTAGGCTCTCAACAATTTTCTTTACCGTAGAAAGCCCAATTCCATGACCTTTCTTCCCCTGCCTGTCTTTCTCAGCTACTGTAGTAAAAAGTTCAAATATACTTGCCTGCTTATCCATGGGTATACCAATTCCGTTATCTCTGATACTAAAATTGAAGAATTCTTTATTTTCAGTACAATCGATGTCAATAATGATCTTTTCCTGGTTGTTATACTTCAGGCTGTTGCTAATTAGGTTCATAAAGATCTGACCGATCGCCGCAGGATTACCTACAATTTTCAGGTTATTATCGGGCAGGTTGATCTCGCAATTTTCTGCGATCTGAAGAAGATCAATGATATCTTCCAGCATGTCGTTCAGGAAAAATTCTTCAACCTGTTCAGCGTCTGTCCTGTTATTTGAATAGTGATCCAGGATCCCGTTTATGTAATCACTTAGTTTTAGTCCGGATTGTTTAAGGTAATTTATATAATCCATTCCTTCCTTATCCAACTGGCTGGAGTATTTTACTTTTAAAATATCAGCCGTCAAGATCATATTGGCCAGGGGCATTTTAAGATCATGAGAAACCGTACTGGCAAATTCTTTAAGGATGCGGTTATTCTCATTAAGTTCACTCTTAAGTTCTTCTAGAATTTTATTTTTTCTTTGCGACTCAAAAAGCATTTCCACTTGTTTCGCCAATGCTTTCAGAGCTGTCTTTTGCTTATTATCCAGGATATGTTCATTAAAATCATATACGCAAAGAGTGCCCAGAGGGAGGCCTGTGTTATCGAGTAGTGGAACTCCAGCGTAATATTTTATAGGATGTTCACCGGTTACAAAAGGGTTGTCCTTAAAGCGTTCATCTTTCGCCGCATCAGGTATTTCAAGGAGATTTTCAGGTTCAAGTATGGTATGGCCGCAAAATGAAATATCTCTTGGAGAGCCAGTAAGATCTATCCCAAATTTAGATTTAAACCAGTTATGATCAGAATCTACAATATTTATAACGGCTATTGGAGTTTCACAAATATAGCTTGCTAGCTCGGTTATTGTATCATAAGCCTCTTCTGGCATTGAATCTAAAATATCCAGTTGCCTAAGAGATTTCAGTCTTTCCGCTTCGTTAGCTGGGATTGGTGGGGTTATCATCGGGGTAACGTTTAATAGTGTTAAAGAAAACTAAAAATCTGGAGAATTACAACTTCTAGAACTCCGCTTTTTCGAATACACCCAATCCAAAAAGTGCAAAATCATATTTTACTGGATCCTGTGAATCTAATTTCCTTAAATTCTGGTCTAACTCTTTAAGGCCTTTTGCATCATTCATCTTCCTATTTAATAAACCTAATTTTCTGGCCACATTGCCGGAGTGCACGTCTAGAGGACATGAAAGTTGAGCAGGAGAGAGGCCTTTCCAAATTCCAAAATCAACTCCAGTGTTATCATTTCTAACCATCCACCTAAGAAACATATTTATTCGTTTAGCAGCAGAATTCTTGATTGGATCACTTACATGTTTCTCGGTCCTTTTTTGATGCGGTAGTTCAAAAAAGATAGATTTAAATTCGTGAATAGCCGGTTGCAGGCTATCCTTTGTCGAGAAATCTGTAAAAATACTTTCCAAACCCTGATGTTTTAAATAGATATTCTGCAGGGATTTGATGAAGTAGGTAAGATCATCAGAGTTAAAGGTTCGATGTACGAAACCATTTAGATTATCAAGATCACTTTCCTCATGATTCATCACAAAGTCAAACGGACTCCTGTCCATAAGATCCATTAATTTTACAGAATTTTTTAAAATACTTTTTCGGTTTCCCCAGGAAATGGTTGCGGTGAGAAATCCTGATATTTCAATATCTTCTTTTTCCTGGAATAAATGGGGGATCTGTATAGGGTCTGTTTCAATGAACTGCGGAGTGTTATATTTTGAAACTTTTGCGTCTAGGAATTCCTTTAAATCTTTCCGGGATAATTGCATATAGGGCTTGAAAAATTTTACCTGCAAAGGTATCATTTCTTGAACCTATACCATAGCCTTCTTTAGCCTTGTCTATGTTAAATATAGTGTAGCCCTTTTTTTACAATCAATTTTGCTGAATGTTATTTTTAGAAACGATAATTCTGAATTTAAGAAAGTATTCTATTCGTTTATAATCTCACCATCTACCATGGTAAGTTTTCTATCGGCCATATCTGCCAGCTCTTCGTTATGGGTAACGATGACAAAGGTTTGATCGAATTCTTCTCTTAGTTTGAAAAAGAGTTTATGAAGATTTTCAGCAGATTCGCTATCAAGGTTTCCTGATGGCTCATCAGCAAATATAACTGCAGGATTATTAATTAAGCTTCTGGCCACAGCGATCCTTTGCTGTTCACCACCACTAAGTTCTCCCGGTTTATGTTCAGCACGGTTTTCCAAACCAAGAAAGCTTAATAATTCCATAGCTCTTTCTTCAGCTTTTTTTCTTGGAGTTTTATGAATAAATGCCGGAATACAAATATTTTCAAGAGCAGTGAATTCCGGAAGTAGCTGATGAAACTGAAAAATAAAACCAATATGTTTATTTCTGAATTTCGACAGCTCACGTGATTTTAGCCCATAAATATTGATACCATTTATTTCAAGTTCAGAATTTTTCTTTTTAGAGGGCTTGTCCAAGGTTCCCAGGATCTGAAGTAAAGTTGTTTTCCCTGCACCTGAAGCGCCTACAATAGAAACGATCTCACTTTTTTTAATATGAAGATCTACTGATTTTAATACATGCAGGTCTCCGTAATATTTATGGATATTCTTGGCTTTTATCATCTGGAAAAATAAGTGCTCCGAAAATAGCCAAATTAGGTAGATTCCCCAAGTTTAGCTTCGGAATAAGTTTTTAACGTTAATATAATCTATAAAATATACGATACGAAGACTCAGGTTGTGCCTCGCCGGTCTTGCAAATAAATTATCAAGACTTTCATTGAACCCGAGATAACTCAGTTTATCTTCATTAAAAATGGCGTTTCTATATAATAACACAGCCTCACTTCCCGGTGCAAACTGCCACCTGTAACTAAGGTCCAGGTTCCAGATATTAAAGTTTGCATCAGGATTATTTTCATCGTTTACCTCATAATCAATTCTGGAAAGGTCTCCGTTAGATCCAAGTTTGGAATACTGATCATTTGCAAACCTTGCGGTAGACCAGAAGTGGCGGAAACTGAGATTAAGACCTTGTTTGGTGTTGAAACTGTAATTTCCGTTGATCGAATTTTCCACGCTTTTCTGATCCCTTATTCCAAAAACGACCATCCTGTCTACCTGATCTACATAACTCGGCCGGTAATTTTGGTTGGCATATTGAAATTCATAGATGAGTAAAAACCGATCATTAAACCTGAATCTGGGTTTTACGCTAAGACTGAAATAGCTGTGGGAGGAACTGAAATAATCATTATAGTTTGCCCTAACATCATAAGCAAATTTCTTCCTGTAATCTGAGGACACAAAGAAATTCATATCTATAAAGGGATTATAGGTGATATAGGAATCTTCGACCCTTGGTTCGAAAAAATCACGAAACTCTGAATTTATTCCAAAGGCGCCGCCAAAAGCAAATCTTTTGGTAGTCATGGCAAAAAAGTCACCCCCAATTGCTGTATTTACTGTAAGATCTGGTTTATACCTTCTTAGGTGCTGTCCAAATAAACTTATCTGGTACCTATTATAGTTGCCTTTAGGTTCGAAGATCTGATATGAGGTATTCCAGAAAAAG
>CBDTXN010000014.1:0-22220 GCA_965364455.1 uncultured Flavobacteriaceae bacterium | reverse complement strand
TCCACCGCGAAGTTTACCTTTAGTATCAAATAGAAAATAATCTGCGATTCCTTCAAAAGCTTTGATTTCCTGGAAATCGAAATCCTCACCTACCGAAAATACCTTTATTAACTCTGGTGTGTTCCCCAATTTCTGAAGTTCACTTTTCAGGTGTTTTGCAAAACCTCCGGATTCCTCACCATGAAGCTGCACAGCATTCAGTCCATATTTGGTAACCTTCTTTATTATTTCTTCAATTTCAGCATTTACAAATACTCCCACTTTTTTAATTTCAGGAGAAATTTCAGGAAGTTCTCCTTCGAAATACCTGGGAGAATTTTTATAAAAGATCAGGCCTAAATAGTCCGGTTGCAATTCAGCAACCTGAATTATATTACCGGCTTGTTGCATTCCACAAACTTTAAGACTCAATCCTGAACTTTGTCCTGAGGCCGGAGTGATCATGGATTTTTCTTTCATGTGCTCTTGATCCATTTAAACAATAGATTTTAATTCTGTAATAAACTTTTTCGCAGCGGTTCCCGGATCTTCAGTTTTCATGAAATTTTCACCTATAAGGAAGCCTTCATAACCATATTTTTTAAGTTCTGAAATTGCCTTTGTGTTGCTAATTCCGCTTTCTGACACTTTTACATATTCATCGGGAATAAGCTGCGCCAGTTTTTTAGAATTATCGATACTCACCTCAAAAGTTTTCAGATTACGATTGTTAACACCTATCATATCTGTATTTACTTTTAGAGATTTCTTTAATTCCTCTTCGTTGTGAATTTCCAAAAGTACATCCATTCCAAGATTTTTTGCAGTATTTGCAAGATTGATCATTTGCTTTTCAGTTAAAACCGCGGCGATCAATAAAATGGCATCGGCGCCATAAGCTTTGGCCTCTTTAACCTGGTATTCGTCGATCATGAATTCCTTCCTTAGAATTGGGATTTTTACTGAAGCTCTGGCATAAAGCAGGTCTTCCAGAGATCCGCCGAAATATTTTCCGTCGGTCAAAACTGAAATTCCTGAAGCATCAGCTCTTTCATAACCCAGGGCCACATCCTGTACATTCAGACTCTGATTGATCACAGATTTTGAAGGTGACCTCCTTTTATGTTCAGCAATAATCCCTGAACCATTTTTTAAACATTCAGCAAGAGAAGTACAATTTCTTTCGAAAAGCACCGAATTTTCCAACTGAGAAATCGGTATTAAAGCCTTTTTTAACTCTACTTCTTTCAATTTGTCTGCTACGATCTTATCAAGGATATTCATGGATTTACTTTTGACTTAATTCCTGTAATTTTTTAAAACTTTCGAAAGCTTTTCCTGATTCCAAAGATTCCTTTGCCGCAGCAAAACCATCCAATGGGCTCAGGTCTCTTGAAGTCGCAATAGCCATACCAGCATTAGCGCATACCACATTATTTTGAGCTTCAGAACCATTGCCTTTTAGAATATTGGTAAGTATCTCTGCAGAACTTTCTATGGAGCCGCCACCAGCAATTTCAGACTGTTTCAAATCTGAAACTCCAAAATCTGAAGCTTTTAATACCCTTTCCGAATTATTACTAATGCTTTTCGTTTCTCCGGTAAGGGAGATCTCGTCATAGCCATCTATGGCATGTAAAATAGTATACTTTTTATCTGTATTCTGGTATAGATAGGCATACATACGGGCCAGTTCAAGGCTGAAAACTCCTACTAACTGGTTTTTTGGAAAAGCAGGATTCACCATAGGGCCCAGCATATTGAAAAAGGTTTTAACCGCCAGGCTTTTTCTTACCGGGGCAACATTTTTCATAGCGGGGTGAAATAAAGGAGCATGGAGGATACAAATATTGGCCTTATCTATACATTTTTCAAGGAAACCGGCATCATTACTGAATTTGATACCTAGAAACTCCATCACGTTAGAACTACCACTTACTGAAGAAACACCATAATTACCATGTTTGGCCACCTTTACTCCAGAACCTGCTGTAACAAAAGATGAGGTGGTAGAAATATTAAAAGTGTCTTTCCCATCACCACCGGTTCCGCAAAGATCTATAGCTTCATAATCTGAAAGGTCAACCTTAATACATAATTCAAGCAAAGCATCCCTGAAACCTTCTAGTTCCTGTATGGTAACGCTTCGCATCATATAAACTGTAAGGAATGCCGCTATCTGCGTCTCGTTGTACAGTCCTTCAGAAATATTGAAAATAACCTGTTTAGCTTCTTCAGTGCTAATGGTTTCGTGACTAATAAGCCTGTTTAGTAGTTCTTTCATTTTTTTTAATCAACTTAAATCGTCAAGCTGAACTTGTTTCAGCTTCTCAAAAGATCCTGAAATAAATTCAGGATGACGATATTATATATGAATTCAAATTTTATTTCTGGATGATATTTCAAGCTTCTCAGTCATTATCTTCTAAAGGTTCACTTTCATTAAGACCGTTAACCCAATTCTGAATCATTTTCTTTCCTTCCGGGGTTAGCACAGATTCAGGATGAAATTGTACTCCCCGAACATCAAACACCGTATGTCTTAGGGACATGATCTCTCCTTTTTCATCGTAACTAGTGGCCTGTAAAACTGGAGGAAGATCCTTTTCAACTACCCAGGAGTGGTACCTGCCTACCTGCAATTCTTTATCCAGATCTTTAAATATATATTCATCATCTACAAAAAGCTTTATACTAGTAGCAACACCGTGGTAAACTTCGTCAAGATTCAAAAGTTTCCCGCCGAAAACTTCCCCTATGGCTTGCATGCCCAAACATACTCCAAGAATGCTTTTGGTAGCGGCATATTTTTCAATGATAGGCTTTAGTAGTCCGGCTTCATCGGGAATACCGGGTCCTGGTGATAATAAGATCTTATCATAATCTTCTACATCATCAATATGCAATTGGTCATTTCTCCTTACATCAACTTTGCAATCCAGTTCTTCAAGGTAATGCACCAGATTATATACGAATGAATCGTAATTATCTATTACCAGTATTTTCTTCATCTCTTTCATTCTAAATTTCTTCAGCAATTTCCAGGGCTTTGGTCAAAGCGCCTAATTTATTATACACTTCCTGTAATTCATTTTCAGGTTTGGACTCCGAAACGATACCTGCTCCTGCCTGATAATGCAATTCATGATTTTTACTTACAAAAGACCTTATAATAATGGCATGATTAAAATTCCCCTCAAAATCCATAAAGCCAATTGCCCCGCCATAAGCGCTACGATTTACATTCTCGAATTTTTCGATGAGTTTCAGAGCCATAGGTTTAGGTGCACCACTCAAAGTTCCTGCAGGGAAAGTGTCGGCAACTATTTGTGGGGTTACAACTTCAGGATCGATTTTACCGGTAACCTTACTCACCAAATGTATCACATGGGAGAAGAACTGAATTTCACGATACGTCTCCACTTTTACATCGCTTCCGTTCCGGCTAAGATCGTTTCTGGCCAGGTCTACTAGCATAACATGTTCGGAATTCTCTTTTTCATCAGCGGCTAGTTCTTTGGCGATTTTCGCGTCTTTTTCATCATTTCCGGTCCTTTTAAAAGTTCCTGCGATAGGATGAATTTCAGCCCTGCCTTTATTTACCACTAATTGCGCTTCAGGAGAACTCCCAAATATTTTGAAGTTTCCGTAGTCGAAATAGAAAAGGTAAGGGGAGGGGTTCACATTTCGAAGAGCGCGATAAACATTAAATTCATCTCCTTTGAATTTTTGCGAGAACCTTCGTGAAAGAACTAACTGGAAAACATCACCTCTGTGACAATGATCTTTGGCAGAATCTACCATAGTTTTATACTCCTCATCGGTCAAGTTGGAAACAGGATCTTCATCACGGCTAAAATTATAGGAAGCAAAATTCTTTACTTTCAATAATTGCTCAATTTCATCGATCTTATTTTCTGAGTCATATGAGTGATCAAAAATATAGGCCTCATTTTTAAAATGGTTTATCGCAATTATATTTTGATATACCGCATAATAGATATCAGGGATCTGTAAGTCCTTTTCCTTTCTGGTAATTTCAACATTTTCAAAATAGCGAACTGAATCGTAAGCGACATACCCAAAAAGTCCATTATTAATGAATTTAAAATCAGAAGTATCTGCCTTAAAGGCCTTGGAAAATTTCTGAATTTGTTGAGGTACAGAAACGGTAGAATCAACATTTAGGGTTTCTTTGCTACCATCGGGTAAAGTTGTCGTGATAACTTCACGTTCTAGTTTAAAAGAAGCTATTGGATTACAACAGATATAGGAAAAGCTATTATCACTTGCATGATAATCGCTACTTTCCAGCAATAAGCTGTTAGGATATTTATCCCTCAATTTTAAATAAATGCTGACCGGGGTTATCGTGTCGGCAAGAATCTTCTTGTATTTTGTGTTTAATTCAAACATTGAATGTTGATTTTATGCAATAAAAAAAGGCTTGTCGTGAGACAAGCCTTTGTAATTTCTATATTGGAAATAGCAGTTTAGCTCACGAATTTTGACGTAAGTTATTCCACCACCAGTTATTTCTATTTAATCTAAACATGACTTCAAATATAGAGATGAAATTATTCTAAACAAACATTTTTTCAAAATAAAATCCCGGAGGTAGGGCTCCGGGATTTCAAATGTTAGAATTTAAGATTTACAGCAAGTTCAAAATTGTCATAAATTGTCTTGTCTCCAAGATTGTCGAAGAAACTTCCTGAACCGTATCTAACATTATACTTCGAACGGTCTATGGTTAATTCAGTAGTTGCAGAATTCCCATTCATTTCAAGATCAAATGTTATTGGATGGGTTTCATTTTTGATGGTAAGATCTCCAACGATACCATATTTGCCATCACCTTTGGCTGCTGCACTGGTTATTACAAGTTTTGCAGTTGGATGTTTTTCAACTCCAAAGAAATCCTCAGACTTCAGGTGTCCTTCCAGCTTACCTTTATTCTCACCGGTAAGGTCGGTCACAACGATACTGCTCATATCCATTACAAACTCACCACCAACGATCTTATCGTCTTCCATCATGAAGTACCCACTTTCAAGATCTATGGTTCCATTATGAGATCCTGTAACTTTTTCGCCAGTCCATTCTACTGTACTCGCTTTAACATCTACTTCTTTTTTCGTATTTGTAAACGCTAGGGTTGTCAATACGATCACTGCGGCAATTCCACCTTTTAAAATTCTATTTTTCATAATTGTCAATTTTTACTTTATTAAATTATTTCTATTAAATCTGATTTTGATTTTCTTACTTTCGTTAGGTATTGATATTGATCTTCTTCGCTTCTATAACCTACTGGTGCTATTACAGCAGTGGTAAGATTCTTTTCCTTTAGCCCTAGAATTTCATCGAATTTTTCTGAGTCAAAACCTTCCATAGGGCACGTGTCAATTTTTAAAGTTGCTGCTGCAGAAAGTAAATTCCCCAGAGCTATATAAGCCTGTTTAGCGGCCCATGTATTTTGAGCTTCAGAAGGAAGCTGAAGAGTAGTATTTTTGATCATGTCTTCCATTCCTTTTAAATCCTCACGACTTAAATTTCGCGTTTCAGCGATATTGTCCAGGTATGAATCTACATAAGTTTCGTTAACCGATTCTAAATTTGCAAACACCAGTAAATAAGAGGCATCTGTAATTTGAGTTTGGTTCCAGGCTGCAGCCTTTAATTTTTCTCTTACCTCCTGGTTTTTTACTACTATTACCTCGTAAGGTTGCAATCCGTAGGAAGACGCACTTAATTGAATACTTTCTAATAAAGTATTAAGATCTTCCTGACTAATCTCTTTGGTTGCATCAAATTTTTTAGTTGCATATCTCCAGTTAAGATCTTCGATATAAGTGTTTTTCTCTTTAACTTCTAAGTTCATTTAATTGAGTGTTTAAGGATAATAATTCTTTTTCATTTATTTTCTGAGCTACGCTTTGCTCGTGTTCTTCGACCAGAGGGTCTAACTGTTCAAGCAAATGCATGCCATTTTTTGTTATTCTTATTTCAACTTTTCTTCTATTAGACGGGCATACAATTCTTTCACAAAGGTTTTTATCAACCAGTTTATCTACCAGCCTTGTTGTATTACTCATTTTTGAAACCATTCTTTCCTGGATAGTGGATAGGTTAGCCGGAATACCCTTTTGCCCTCTAAGAATTCTCAAAACATTAAATTGCTGACTACTAATATCGAAAGGCTTTAAAATTTCTGCTAGCTTTTCGTTTAGATGATTTGCAGTAACAATAATATTTAACACCAGCTTTTTGGCCTCCGGCATTTTGTCAGTTTTAAGTAGTTCTTCTATTTTCATTTGTATGTACAACAGTTGTATGTACAAATATAAAGGAAGTAACTAATAATAAATTTAATATTCTGTTAAAATTTTCAGTCGGTTTGGTATGAAGCGTTCAAAAAAAAAAATGGGCTTATATTTACCATACCAATAAAATTTAATGTTACTACTATGAAAGAATTAAATCAGGAAGAATGGCAGGAAAAGCTTAATAATGATAAGGATGCTGTAATTCTGGATGTTCGCACAGAAGAGGAAGTGGATGAAGGCTATATACCTAATTCAAAAAATATCGACATCTATAAAGGCCAGGGTTTTATCAATGAAGTAGAGAAATTAGATAAATCAAAACATTACTATATCTATTGCAGATCTGGTAAAAGAAGTTCCCAGGCCTGTACTTTATTAGATCAAATGGGTTTCAGTGAAACCTATAATCTAGAAGGTGGGTTCTCAGAATGGAAAGGACAAAAAGAAACCAAATAATATTCTCAATTAAAAGCATAGAAAAGCACCAAAGATTGGTGCTTTTTCATTTAGCATATACTCAAGATCGTTTTTTTACGTTAAAAACATAGCTTGAACTATTTGATTAGTCTATTAAATTGATATATTTAACCCCGATTGTCCTCGAATTATACTATGATTATGAATAAAGCTTTTTACTTACTTGTTATTGGTTTATTGTGCTTTTCTGTGTCTAATGCTCAGGAATTTAGCGTTGGAATTAAAGGTGGTCCCAGTTATGTAATGGGTGGTCAGATCACTGGTAGAGTAGGTGGAGGTACCGATTTTGGTGGTACCGTTGAGGCTGACTCAAAATTTAAATACCACGGGGGGGCTTTCTTCGAAGTAAGGTTCAATAAATTCCTGATACGTCCGGAGGTAATTTACAGTGCTATGGAGACAGAATTTGGTTTTCCTAGAAGACCTTCAATTTACGCCGTAGAGAAAGTAAGCGTTCCCTTGCTTTTTGGTTATAATGTTTGGGGACCAGTTGATATTTATGCCGGGCCTGCCTACCAAAAGATCCTTGATGCAACACTCGAAGGTAATGAACCAGATCAGCCTGTTATAGTTCAAAACAGCCCATTGGCAGTCCAGGCCGGGATTAAAGCCTCCTTCGGTAGATTTGAGCTAGATCTGAGATATGATCGCACACTGGCTTCTAAAGAGCCATATATTATTAACATTGTTAATGGTGGTAGCGATGGATATGGTATTAATACCGCTGATTTTGATGACTCCAGACTAAATCAAATTTTACTGAGCGTAAGTTTTAAGATATTTGATAGTGCTGCCAATCCCGGAAGAAGAAGTGGTGGTTGTTACTTTTAAAATGAGAAATTAATTATAAAGATTACGAAAGCGGCTCCTGTAGAGTCGCTTTTTTTATTTGCTGATAAATAAGCCTATTATTCAAGCTTGAGAATTCTGGTTTAGCAATCTAGACAGTTATTAATTTGATTTATTAGAAAATAGAAAAGGGATAACACTGGTTATCCCTTTTCCTGGTTGGTTAGTTAAAGAATAAGGTTGAATTATCACCTATGCTATATACTTACTCGATAACCAAAACTTTGAATTTTAAAGCTATAGCTAATTTTTTAAAATTCCTATTATCTCTTTTTATTTTTAAAGCAAAAATGGCTCAAACCATGAGATTCTAATAAAAAATGAAGGAAATAAGACTTTAAATTATGAATATTTAATTACGAGAACGATTCTAGAAATCTTTTTGTTTCTGAGTCCTGATCAGTTTTTGCTTATTCTTCTGTTTAACTGGTGCAAGAACATTAATTCCATAAGGGGTATGAAATTGGTGAGAGTTTAAAAAGTTTAGTTGTATCTCAAACCATTTTTTCTCATCAATTTCTGGGTCAATATGTTCAAGTTCTTTATATAAGAGGTTTGAATAATGGTCATAATCTTCTGTTCCCAAATAGAATAAATCTGCATCAGCAACAATTTTATCGTATTTGTTAAAGGTTTTTTGAGGTATTCTGGTGGCATTGATCATTCCACAAATGATTTTTATCTCCTCTTTTGAAAACCCATATCCAGGTAATTCCTTAGTTGCAAGCATGCAACTCTTCGTCTCATGATCTTTACGGCCAATTAAAAATCCCGCATCATGATATAGAGCCGCAACTTTTACTAATTCTATATCATAATCTGAAAATTCTGCTTCCCTGGCAAGGAAAACTGCACGATCAATCACTCGCTTAGTATGGTTGGCGCTATGATAGAATAAATAATGAGGCAGCTCATTTTCAAGACGCGAAAAAACATTATCAAAAATCTGATTTTTATCCATTTTAGGACTATTCGTCTAACTCTACTTCCTTCTTATTTAATACTATTTACGAAAATAAACGCAAATATGTCTAATTTTTGATAATCAACTTTATAAATGTGTTAATTTATTTCCGTTTTCAATAGTTATGGAATGGTCTTTTATTCGCTTAATTTTTCAGTAAATACAACGTTTAGACGTAAAAAATGCATAGAGAATTATTAATTCTGAAAAAATTAAAATTTCCAGGCAATAAATCTACTTTTTTTATTCCCCTGTTCCATTTCGATGGTTTTGAAATTTGCATCTGATTTTTTCAATTGCTTAATGATCTTGGATAAATTTTCTTTATTGGAAACTAGACTTGTAAACCAACCTACCTGAGTTTTGAAAAAAGCACTTTCTTTTATCATTCTCTTAATGAAAAGAGCTTCACCACCATTACACCAAAGTTCATTGGCCTGTCCACCAAAATTTAATTCTGAAGAACTTTTCAAATTAAGATTTTTGACCTTTCTTGAATTGGCCTTTTTTGCCTCTTTTTCTGAAACGTGGAAGGGAGGGTTGCACATGCTGAAGTGATAAAACTCGTCTTCTGCTATAACGCCTTTAAAAATACTTCCGCGGTCTTCCTGCAGTCTTATTTCAATATTTCCAGATAATTCAGGGTTTGACTGAATGTTTTTTCTGGCAGCTATCACCGATTCATTTTCAATATCAGTTCCAATCATTTTCCAGCCGTATATTTTGTTTGCTAGGATCGGATAGATCGCGTTTGCTCCAACTCCTATGTCAATTCCCTGTATCTGACCCTGAATATTCTCTCCTGATAGCAGATCTTTTAAATGATGAATATAATCTGCTCTTCCCGGAATTGGAGGGCACAGGTAATTCTTCGGGATATTCCAATTTTCAATTTTATAGTGATGTTTCAGTAAAGCTTTATTCAATTGAAGAACTGCCTCGGGATTAGAAAAATCGACCGTCCTGCTTCCATATTTATTCAAGGCAACAAAGTCTGACAGGTAGGGATTTACCTTAATCAGTGAGTCGAAATCATATTGACCTTTATGTGAATTTTCAGAGTGCATTTTCAGGAATTGAAGTGCTCAAAGGTATTGCCTTTATATAAAATAATAAAATGGATAAAATATGTACTTATGTGACCATTGTTACTTCAGAAGATCAGGTCTTTAGGTAAATTTATAATACTAAAATTAAGAGTCATGAAAACCGTGGTAATTGGAGGTAATTTTGCGGGAATGACCGCAGCCTTAGAGTTGAAAAGAAAAACTGAAAAAGATCATCAAGTAGTGATGATAGATAAATCACCCTTATTTTTATTTATTCCATCATTGATTTGGGTTCCCTTCGGTCGAAGAGAGATTAAGGATATTTCTTTTAGAAAAGATGCCATTCTTCGAAAAAAAGGAGTTGAATTTATGCAGGCCGAAGCGATAGAGGTTGATACCAAAAATCAGGTGGTAAAAACTAATAAGGGTGATGTTTCTTATGATCATCTGGTGATTGCAACCGGGCCAAAAGTCGCCTATGATGTAGCGCCAGGAGTTAAGGAGTTTGCGCATTATATAGGTACCCCAAATGGTGCAATGGAAACGCGAAAAGCCTTAGAAGAATTTAAAAAGGACCCTGGCCCCATTGTCATTGGAGCAACACAGAATGCGGGATGTATGGGTGCCGCATACGAATTCCTTTTTAATATTGAAAAATGGTTAAGAGAACAAAAGATCAGAAAGAAAGTTGACCTTTACTGGATCACTCCTGAAACTTTTCTTGGGCATTTTGGTATCGATGGGATTACCGGTGGAGAAACTATGCTGAAATCATTTATGAAAATGTTCAATATTCACTATCGTACTGAAGTAGGGGTAGAAGAGGTTTTTGAAGATAAAGTAGTTTTGAGTAGCGGCGAAAAGCTGCCAAGCAAGTTTACTATGCTAATGCCTCCATTCGTTGGAGTGGATTTTGTAAAGAATTCACCGGAACTCAAGGCTACAGCAGCAGGCTATATTCCAGTGACCGATGATTACAGACATGTAACTATTCCCAATGTTTGGGCAGCCGGGATCGCGGTAGATGTGAAATTGCCTTTTAAGCCTGGTAAAGTTCCATTTTCAGGGCCTAAAACCGGATATCCTTCTGATGAAACAGGAAAGATCGTGGCAGAAAATATTTCCAGGGTGATTAAAGGTGAATCTGAACTTAAGAAAAAAGCCTGGGGTAAGATTCCTGGAATCTGCGTAATGGATGCTGGTAAAAAAGAAGTTATTATACTTTCAGATACATTATTCAAACCAAGAAAATTTGCAGTAATGATCCCTAACGTGATCTTCGATTTTTCTAAAGTTCTATTTGAAAAATATTTTCTTTGGAAAACCAGAAATGGATTATCTCAATTACCATAATCATGATTTCTGATTAAAGAAAAGACCATCTAATACAGGTGGTCTTTTTTATTTTTAGCTTACTTTGAATTTATGTGAATTCCGATAGCAGGTTTTCCGGTTGAAGCTGCTCAGTATCTACAGTATTATCCTCCAGTTCAATTCTCTTAATATTCTTTTTCGTACTGAGGTAGCGGCTTACAATTCTATCAGTGTAAACAGAATTGTTTTGAGGAATTAGAAAATTCCTGAAATCGTCGGGATGATTAAAATCTTCAGAATTATTAATAAAACCATAGCCGGCATATCGACCTTTATTTAAATAAATGAATGATTTTTCGGTTTTTGTCCTGCCTTTTTCAATTAACAGGCATGAACTTTCATATTCCTGTATGTGTTGTATTGCTTTTGAAACCCTAAGATTATATTCTTCAATGGAGATCTCATCTTTGCACATGCCGCTACATTCGTGGATCTTATAATGATCACATTGTCTCACACCTCTTTGAAGTCCACAGTATTTAGGGCAAAGTTCATATTTTGAGCATACTTCTTCCAGGAATTTTATAGCCTCTTCCCTGGTGTAAAATTTCATCCAGCTTACAGGCGATTTTTTGTTCTTATGCAGAGCAAAAACCTCGATTCCTTTTTGATTGTGATAAGAGGTAAGGGTATATGGTTTGGTATACTGTTTCTGCGCTTTATTGAATTGAGGATAATATTTTAGGATTTGCTCGGCTTCTCTAAGTAGCGCCAGAAATTCATTTCCGGTAAGTTCATAATCTATACTGTGCGTTGCTTGCATCAGTTTGTACTTACGGTTAGATCTTTCCTGAAAATGTGATTTTATACGAGTCTTTATATTTTTAGCTTTTCCTATATATAGGGGAATTCCATCTTTATCTTTAAAGAAATAGATCCCGGTGGTCTTAGGGATTTTTTCAAAGTCAGAATTTTTAAAATGGGGAGGTAAATAGGAAGCTCCGGTTTTTCTGTTCAGAAATTCGGTGATCACTTCATATTCAGGATCCAGGGAAAGACATCTTTGAAAAAGGGTTACCGTAGCTTCGCAATCTCCACCGGCTCTATGACGGTCAAAATGCGGAATATTTATGCTCGTACATATATTTCCCAAACTATAGGAAAAAAGGCCTGGAATTAGTTTTTTCGTTAGGCGAACTGTACATATCCTTTTTCTTTTGAATACCCTGTCTATATTTGTGAATTCAGCCCGAAGAATATTGTAATCGAAATTTACATTGTGGGCGACGAAAATACAATCCTTGGTAATTTTATCGATCTCATCGGCTACCTCATGAAATTGAGGAGCATTGCAAACCATTTCGTCATTTATACCGGTTAAGCTTTCAATATAAAGAGGAATTGACTGACTTGGATTTACAAGGGTGGAGTATGTATCTATAAGCTCTCCATTTTGAACAATCATCACACATATTTCTGTGATCCTATTACCTTTAATTCCGCTGCCCGTGGTTTCAATATCTGTAATTGCGAACTTGACATCTTTCATGTCGGAAAATTACGGTAAAATTGGAAAATATCCAAAGTGTAGGAAAATATCCATTTTAAATATGGTTATGATATTTTTTGCAGGCTTTAAATCATAAAAATGACGGACCTAAATTCTTTAGATCCGTCCTTTTCAATTTCACATCAATATTATTTTTCAGCCATATGATCCATATTTCCATAAGTTTTAACCAGTCTGATGAATTCCGCCCGGTAACCTTCCTTATCTTTACCTCGGCCTTTTTCAGCCAGTTCAAGCACTACCGAAAAATCTTTATCATTCGTAAATTCAGACTCTCTTAAATTCATCCCGAATAGGGCAAGTGAGGAAATAAAATTAAAATCCTCTGATAGTTCCTTTTCAGAATTAATATAAACGATCTCTTCTAGTAGCTTACTTTTCTGACCGTCCGGTTCTTTATATCTGAATTTGACGGTAAGAAGTTCTCCGGAATTTTTGTCCGTTGAAACTTGTTTGGAATATTTATAGTCATCGATATCTTTTAGATAATCGCTTTTCACACCAGCAGGAATGATCTCATAAAGTGCAGTAACATTATGACCGCTTCCTAATTCTCCTGCATCCTTTTGGTCATCGTTAAAATCTTCATCGTTGAGGAGGCGGTTCTCATACCCAATAAGCCTGAAAGCCTGTACATTTTCAGGATTAAATTCCACTTGAATCTTCACATCTTTGGCAATCGTATACAGAGTTCCGCCGAATTCGGTGCCTAAAACCCTCTGGGCTTCCTGCATGGAATCTATATAGGCATGATTTCCATTCCCGGCCTGCGCCAGGGTTTCCAGTTTTGAATCTTTATAATTGCCCATCCCAAAACCAAGTGCGGTTAAAAATACCCCTGATTTTCTCTTTTCTTCTATAAGGTCTTTCATTGCATTGTCGCTGCTTAGGCCGACATTAAAATCACCGTCGGTTGCAAGAATCACTCGATTATTTCCTCCTTCTATGAAATTCTCACAAGCGATCTTGTAAGCCATTTCAATTCCTTCACCTCCGGCTGTTGAACCTCCGGCCGAAAGTTTTCCCAGTGCTTCTTCGATCTTTATTTTTTGATCTCCGGAAGTTGGTTCAAGAACCACCCCAGCAGCGCCTGCATAAACCACAATGGAAACCTTATCTTTTTCTCTTAATTGATTAGTTAATAATTTAAAAGCCGACTTTAATAATGACAGCTTATTTTGGCTGTTCATAGATCCTGAAACATCAAGAAGAAATACAAGATTTGATGCCGGAACATTTTCTGTAGAGACTTCTTTGCCCTGAATACCTATTTTTACAAGTTTGGTATCACTGTTCCAGGGAGTCTGAGCCAATTCTGTTTGGATTGAAAATGGGTGTTTTCCCGTTGGTTGCTTGTAATCGTAGTTAAAATAATTTATCATTTCTTCAATCTTAACAGCATCCTTCGGAATTTCGATCCCGTTATTGATCATTCTTCTAATGTTACTGTATCCAGCTTTGTCAACATCGATAGAAAATGTAGATAATGGTGATGCCTTTACGAGTTTAAAAGTGTTCTCTTCTATTTCCTTATAAGATTCACTTGCTGTAACAGGAATATTCGCATGGCCGCGAATTTGAATTCCAGGAGCGTAGCCATAACCTACGGCGACCACTTCCTCTAAAGAGGTGGAATCTTGTTCCAATACCACGTTTATCTCCAATTTCTTAGCTATCTTGAACTCTTTGGTTTTAAAACCTATAAAGCTAAAAACAAGAATATCTCCTTCTTTGGCTTCTATAGAATACTTTCCGTCATAATCTGTGGTTACTCCATTAGAGGTTCCTTTAATTACAACGTTCACTCCAGGTAGCGCCAAATTATCCGAGTCGGTTACCTTACCGGTGATTGTTTTTGCCTGCACATTCAGGCAAATTGATAAAAATAAAATGTAAAATAATCTCATAATACTTTGGGTTAGAATTGAGACCAGAGGGTAGGGCAACTGATACAATGGGTTATGTTAGGGTGACTTCAATTTTCACGCCGAAGTCAGTGTTTTCCTATTTTTTGTCTTATTGGAAATATTTGTTCATCTGTTTAAGTAGGTTTTAAATTTTGTAAATCAAAGTAAAGACAAAATATATTATTGAAATAGGTTTATTGAGTATATACAAATTTAATTGTTCAGTGAAGATCGCAACTTCTGAAACTCTTCTTCGAGGAAAGAAAGCTTCTTGTCTATTTCTGAATTTCTGTTTTCCGGAAGCCTATGATAGAATACATATTTCACTTCCCATAATTCCTTTATTTCAGAATATTTAATTTCTATATCCTCAATACTCTGGTGATCTGCTTTTAAAATAAACTTCTTATCTGCCGGGAATAATCTTCTGACTAATATTTTTTCATTGGTAACAGTGAGGTACATACCGGAACTTTGAATTTTAGAAAAATCATTTCTTAGAACTTTTTCGCCAATGATCACATCCTTGGGATAAAGTCCGCCATTATTTCTGCTCATTTCCAGATCAGCGATTACGAAGCCTCTTAGGTTCTCATCGCTATGTATAGGTAGTTGGAGAATAGGAAGGTCATTGATGAAATTATTATTATCTGCATGATTTATATAGGCCTCATAGCTATCGGGGATAATGCAGGGAATTTTATTAAATAGATCCTTTTTTCCGGTGATATCGGGGTCTTCCAGGTCTCCTCTAAACTTCAGTAATTGGTTAACGGTTAATTCCTTGGTTAGCATATCCCCAATGGGGATGCTAAAATGATTAGCAATTTTAATGATGGTCTCGATCTTCGGTTCGCTGCGCCCTTCCTCGTAAGCGCCTAGAGTTCCTCGTTTCAGATCGAATATTTCAGCAAATGATTGCTGGCTAAGGGATTTTACGCTACGTATTTTTCTGATATTTTTTCCGAATAATGACATTACAACAATAATAAATTTAAAATTACAAGTTTAAATTTATTAAGGTTAAAAAAGCTGTTTTTTAATCATGTTACTATATTTCATCTCTATGGATCGAAAATTTTTAAAACTTTTCAATATTTCGAAAACCTTGAAAGCATCAGGAATGCCTTGTTGAATGGATTTCAAAAATAATCAATAAAAAAACCTGCAATTTTGCAGGTTTTTTAATTTCCTGTTTAGAGTGAAATGACATAAAGAGCCTTTTAGTTTTAGGTCAATTCCCAACAGTAAAACGGCGATTAAGGCTTAACAAAAGTTAAATTTTACGCTTTACAAGGTTTTTATTGGTCTGATAATCAAATTAGTATTCGATTTAATGGTAAAAATATCTATTTTAGAAAAGTGTAGTTAAGCTATGCTATTTATTAACCATTAATTCTAATAAAATGAAAAACTTATTTCCTTTAACCGGATTTAAAATGCCTTTCAGACAAGAGGCTCAATTTGCAATGTTTTCTCTGGCTTTATTTTCCCTCATTACAGTCTCATGTTCTGAGGAACAAGTCCAACCAGTTACAGACCAGGTAGAAAATAGCCAGGTAAAAGACTTTACTTTAATTGAACCTACCAAGGGTCTTATCCAGTTAGAAGCAAAATCTGGTGACGATCTGTCCAAACGTGCAACCCAGGCAGCAGGCCCGGATCGAGGCAGATTTAATATCAGCCTAAGATATTTGGTTCCACCAACAGATAGGCAGAGAGAAGTATTTGATGCGGCTGCAGCCAGGTGGGAACGTAGTATAATCAAAGATTTGCCATCGGTATCTGGCGAAGTTATCCCTTCAGCATTTTTTGGAGTACCACCAATTATAACTGCTGAGGAAGGAATCATTGATGACCTGGTAATTGAGGTTGTCCTGATTCCGATCGATGGTCCAGGAAATATTCTTGGTTCTGCTGGTCCTAGATTTGTGAGAGTTCCAGAGCTAACTACTATTAGTGGTGTTATGCAATTTGATGTTGCAGATCTGGCAACTTTAGAGGAGTTGGATCTTTTCGAAGAAGTAATTGTTCACGAAATGGGACATGTTTTAGGAATAGGTACTTTATGGAATCTTAATATTCCGCCATTAGGAATAGACAGGCAATTAAGGTTTGGACCAGATAGCGATCCTTACTACGGAGGTAAACAGGCAAATGTGTTCTGGAATGCTGAAGGAGGAGAATATGAATTGCCTATTGAAAATATGGGTGGTCCAGGAACAAGATTGAGCCACTGGCGAGAATCTGCTCTAAACAACGAGTTAATGACCGGTTTCCTTAATTTAGGAGAAAATCCGTTAAGTAGGATTACCGCAGGTTCTCTACAAGATCTGGGATATGGAACCGCCAATGTTGGAGAGCAATATGATCTGCCTCGTGGTACTGAAGGTGTAGAAATAGATAAACGTGCAGGATCCAAAAAAGCTGAAGGGCTTCATATAGCAGAAATGGAAGAATTACTTCAACCGGTTGGAGTAGTAAATATTAAATAATTAATAAAGGCTTTCTTGCATATCAAGTAAAGCATTTAGCAGTTAAAAAGAGTTTGGGGCGACCTGCCATGGTTAAACCAAACTCTTTTTTTATTATAAAATAATCGACTTCGTTTAGATTATTTTGTTGTCTATAAGCACCTGGAAAGAATCTTCCATGGTTTCCTGCATGGGACGAAAACTAATACCTAGGTCATTCTTGATCTTAGAATTATCGGCTTTCCACTCCACATTCACATTATTACGAATAAATTTCCTGGAAAGGTTTTTATTTACATAAGGTCCAATTAAAAGCAGAAGCCACTTCGGTAATGCTTTAGTTGGAACAGGATAATCATCACCGTATTGCGGCTCTAGCGCTTCTCCTAATTCAACAAAATTAGTGTTATGGGCTGAGGTAATATATCTACCCTTTGCAGATGGTACGAAACCTGCTTTATAATGTGCTTCAGCTACGTCCCTTACATCCACGAGACCTATTCCTAATTTTGGTGCTCCCATTTTAAATGTTCCATCACCCAATTGTTTTAATAAACTGAAACTTTCAGAAGTTGTTGCATTTGGATTGAGCGGTGGCCCCATAACCAGTGAAGGATTAATTGTAACCATATCCCATTGCTGCTGCTCTTTATTAATTTCCCAGGCTTTCTTTTCAGCAAGTGTTTTAGAGTAGGAATAGGGCTGATAATCTAACGAGGCCGTAGTATTCCAAATATCCTCATTAAGTTTGCCACCAGGTATCTTCTCAAGCTCGATCGCATCTGTATAGATTGCTGCACAGCTACTGGTTAAAACAATTCGTTTTACACTTGCAGTTTTATTTGCCTGAGTCAGCACATTTTCAGTTCCTTTAACAGCGGGTTCTACCAACTCTTTCTGAGGATCATCGAATTCCGAGGTAAATGGTGATGCGGTATGAAAAACGAGTTCACATCCTTCCATGGCTTCGGCATAGGATCCGTCGTTCAAAAGATCAGATTTAAAATATTTGATGGTTCCTTTAGAATTTTCAGCGATACCATTAAGGTGATGTACTTTTTCTTCCTTTTGAGGATCACGAACCGCAGCATGTACGGTTAATCCGTCTTCAAGTAATCTTTTTACCAGCCATCCGGCTACATATCCTGTTGCTCCTGTTACCAGTATGGGTTTTGTTTTATCTATAGTTGTCATGTTCAGTTATTTTAAAATTATTTGAGCTTCTTATTTGGCAAAAATATAAGGTAGGCTTTTTTCTCAATTTAAAATTTTGAAGCTTTTAAAGATCTTCAGTTATACGGAAAAAGGCCAAAGAAGTAGTATAGAATTACTAATACATCTAAGAATGGATATGCTTTCTATAAGATTTAATGACCTTTCTCGATAAGGTGTAGGAGAACATTGCAGATATACTGAAACAGAAATAACCGGAATCTTAGAAGGTATAATTCACGATAAAATTAACCTGGAACATATCGACTTTGTTGAGATAAAAATTGGGATTGACAGGGATGTCACCACTGGCAATTTTATTAACCAGCAAAAGCTCCATATTGAGGTTTCTTAGTTTTTTAAAAGATAAAAATAGATCCAGGTTCAATTGCGTGTAATCTGGCATCGCATATTTATTGGTAACTGGATCGAGTACCGACGGTTTCCAGTGATGTCCTGCACTAAGAATTGAGTGAACAGAAACATTGTTCTTAAATACTGAAAAATGCTTGTCAAAATAAGCTACCAAAGCATGGTTGTCTGCAGAGCCTTCGCTGCGTTCCCTCTTCTGAAAACTGAATAAGAATTCACGGCCCCATTCGCGAGGAAATAGAAATTTTCCTTCAGAAAGTATTCGGTTATAAGCCAGGGAAACAGAACTCCTTTTCTGTAAACTGTATGATAGCTTTAATCCAAATAGATTGGAAGAAGCATCCTGAAAATAAGAAAGGGAATCTACCGGATTTCCACCATTATTCAATCTATCCTGATGCATGAATTCTGTATGAAGATCCATGTTTTTGCTTATTTTCAAACTAGGCCTTATATATATAGAATTAGAAACATTCTCAATATAATAATCCCATACTTCAACTTTCAGGTTTTTACCGATCTTTTGATTAAAGTTCCCGACCAATAAAAAATCTGAATCAATGAAACCGGCATATTGGGCTTCCTGACCACTGTTATCTCTTCCCACAGGATAAGTCCCTATACTTTCGCCAATCTGAAAAAACCTGCCGGTAGATCTTGGAGCAACAGCATTAAAGATCGCAGCCTGAACCTGGGTTTTCTCATTCTTGTAAGAATAATGAAACCCCTGGAACAAAGTGGGGATCATTCTACCATCCTGACCATTCAACATAGGCGAAGCAAATTTCATCCTACCCAGGGTTAGCTGATGCCCCTCCTTAGAATATCTTCCGTATAGTTCGCCGAGAATTAAAACCAGGGGATCGTCGAGATCCAGCCGGTCATATAAACCCTCCTCATAACGGCTAAGTTTTCCGGTTTGTGCATCTGCTATGGTGAGGTCCTGAATTCCTGTATCTATAGAAGTATACAAAGCTGAGGCAAATTGAAAGTTATTCAGCTCATAGTGATATTTAAGAAAACCTCCTGTGGCCAGTGTTCTCCAGTCTTTTAAATTTCCTTTGTTGCTGGTCTGCATATAAAAGTTCTGCCAGTTACCGGAAAGACTACCTAAATATGTTTCAGTTTCCTCCTGACTGAATGCCGTAAACCTGATTAAAATTAGGAGAATTGTAAGGTGTTTTTTCGGCATTATTTAGTCTTTTTAATATCGTATTTCTCCTGATAGTATTTCATGATAGGAGGGAAGGGTCCAAATTGATGTTGAGTGGCTGAGAAATTATCTGCCCAGGGGCCATAGGGTGTCGACACAGGTTTTAGTTTTCTATCTGGGAAATCCTTCGCCAGGTTGTTTTTATGAGGTCTTGAAAAACTGTTGATATAACCAGCCAGATGATAAGCCTCTTCATCACTCAATTTAGGTTTATCCCAGGTGGCCTGGCCAAATGGCATATTTGACCTTATGAATTCAGCAGCGGTGATTACCCGGTGCATACCAGCTCCGTCATTAAAAGAGTCGGGACCCCAAAGCGGCGGATATTGAATACCTGATATGGGGTCGTTCATTTTTTGACCCTGCCCATCTTCACCATGACATAATGCACATTCCTTAAAGTACAACACTTTTCCTTTTTCCAGATCGATAGCAACATCTGGGATTTCAATTTTAGGAAAGCCTTTGAATTCCCTTTCACGTTCTTTCGGTAAATCTTCTCCCAGCCATTCCATATAGGCAACAATAGCTTTCATTTCCCTGGATTCATTGGGAAGTTTTTTTCCGTTCATACTTCTTTCCATACATCCATTAACCCGGTCTTCAATAGTAATTTCGCGGTTTGAACGACCTTGGAATTGTGGGAATCTTTCGGTTACACCAATCCAGCTTCCGGCACCGGCCTGGGTTCCAGACTGTAAATGGCAGCTAACACAGGCAAGATTATTACCAGCAAAATGTATTTCTTCTTCCTCGGCCATAGGCCCTATATGCTTAGAAGTTTCAGAGATCAACTGATATCCATATTTCACCTTTGGATCAATAAATCCTGAAGCGATCTCAGCTTCAACATCCTTAGGTGTCCAAAGCTCAGGTGGGATTTTGCTTTCAACAAATAGTTCCGGATCCTGGTTGTAAATGAATATACCAAGGAATAAAAAACTAACAAGTCCTGTGAAGGCAATAAAAAACTTAGAGATCGACCTGGATAAAGACCTGAATGAGTCCATGGTTACAAATAATTAAAACTACTTTTAACAGTTGTCAAACCTACTTTATAACCTGCTTATACCCAGTAACATTTGTTACATGAAAGGTTTAAGACCAAATTTCTTATGGTTTATAGCAAAGCGCCTTTTAGAAAATTATATGATTTCTATTAGAAATAATTCAGTATTATTTTTTCAAATGCTGAGAAAATGATAGAACTTACCTCGCATAAAATATTACATAGAATATGGCTTCAGGATTTTTCGCTCTTTTAGATGATATCGCAACTTTAATGGATGACGTTGCGGCAATGAGTAAGGTTGCTGGAAAAAAAACCGCCGGACTTCTAGGGGACGATCTAGCTGTAAATGCTGAAAAAGCTTCCGGTTTTCTTTCGAACAGAGAGATTCCTGTTCTCTGGGCAATTACCAAAGGCTCTTTTATCAATAAACTGATCATTCTGCCTATTGCTTTTTTACTTAGTGCATTTGTACCGATTGCCATTAAGATAATTCTTATTATCGGGGGGCTTTATCTTGGTTATGAAGGTGCACATAAGATTTACGAATGGATCGTTCCGCATAAAGGAAAAGAAGACGTTCATGATCTTCAAGAACTCTCGAAGGAAGAAATGCTGAAGCATGAACAGGAAAAAATAAAATCTGCAATTCTCGTAGACTTCATTTTATCTGTCGAAATTGTAATAATAGCTTTAAGTTCAGTAAAACAAGCAGAATTATTAAATCAAATATTCGTCGTTACTATTATCGCAGTAATAGCTACAGTTGGTGTTTATGGAATTGTTGCCCTCATCGTAAGAATGGATGAATTCGGAGTAAAACTTATTAATTTAAATGAGCGTGATGATAGTTTCTCTGATAAAATTGGTCGATTCCTGGTTCAGGCACTTCCATGGGTCATTAAGTCATTGAGTATTATTGGAACCATAGCTTTAATACTGGTGTCGGGAGGAATATTTGTACATAACCTTCATTTTATCCATGACATCGTTCATAGTCTGCCATCTATCCTTGGGGAATTTTTAGTAGGTCTTGTAGTTGGAGCTTTAACTCTTCCCGTTGTTGGTTTGGGAAAAAAGATATGGAAGTCTGTTTTTAAAAAGTAAGATACTCAGTTCTTATAATAAAAAAAGCACCCGTCTAATTGGTGCTTTTTTGTTTTAATATTCAATATTATTTTGATCCCTGGTTTGCTTTAATCTGTCCGCAAGCTACAGGTAATCCTGCCCAGTATTCACCATCTACAGTCATACCATGTAAAACAATGGCACGGTTTTGAAGCGGGGTTAAGTCCCTATCTACACCGTCTTCATACTCATAAGTCATCGTGAAATTAATGTTTCCATCAGCATCGGCTGTAGGCAGCGGATTAAGAGTTAGTAAAACACCACCATAGAAAGGCGCTCCTTCAGGAATACTTACATAACCATCTCCATCCTGATCTGCAGAAGCAGGAGGACAGGTAGAATTACCTTTATTTGTACTAAATCCATGAATATGC
>CBDTXN010000013.1:0-22691 GCA_965364455.1 uncultured Flavobacteriaceae bacterium | reverse complement strand
CGCACAATAGGTTTTGGTGCAAATGGGCAGGAACCAAATCAGCGTGGTCTGGAAGACCTGAAACAATACGATTTTGTTACCAACCTTAATATGGGGCAATTACTACCTAAAAAATGGGGTGTAAAGGTTCCGGTTAATTATAGCAGAGGGGAAGAGCTTATAACTCCAAAATACGACCAGGAATTTCTGGATGTTGAACTGGATACAAGGCTAGAGAATACCCAGGATGCAGAAGAAAGAGATAGGGTGGAGAAACAATCACAATCCTATACCAAAAGACAAAGTGTAAATGTGATCGGCCTCCGGAAGGAACGGGTTGGAGAGAAAACCCCGATGCCCTATGATGTGGAAAACTTTGCCTTTTCAACTTCCTATAACCAGATAGATCATCGTGATTTTGAGATCGAAGAAAGCCTGGATCAAAGTGTTAGAATGGGTGGAACCTATGAATTCAATTTTCCAGATAAAACCCTGGAGCCTCTTAAAAATATTGCCGCGCTTGATAGTAGCGATTATTACACCATTATAAAAGATTTCAACTTTAATTACCTGCCTTCAAATATTAATGCAAGTTCAAATATTTTCAGACAGTACAACGAACAAAAGTTCAGGTCCCTGGAGTTAAGCGAAGATGATATTGGAATACCTACTCTATACCAGAGGAATTACCTTTTTGACTGGCAATATGGAATTAATCATAATCTAACCAGATCATTAAGCTTTGCCTTTAATGCCAGTAATAACCGGATAATTCGTAATTATATTGACGAAGACGGATTTGCTGATAACAGCATTGGGTTATGGGATGATTTCTTTAATGTGGGCGATCCTAATTTGCATTTTCAAACCCTTCAGGTAAATTATCAGTTGCCTTTGAATAAAATTCCGGTACTTAGTTTTGTAAACGCAACCTATTCTTACACTGGGGATTTTCAGTGGCAGAGAGGTTCAAGGATATTTCAGCAGCTTGAGGATATTCCGGAAATCGGGAATAGTGTACAGAATTCAGCTACTCACCAGATCAATACGAACCTGAACATGCAGGATCTGTACGACTATCTAGGCCTGGTAGAGAAAAAGCCGCAAAGTGCTGGAAAAAGCATTCAGGAAAGAAGTCGGGGAGTTCCAACCCTGGGGCCTCAGGAAGAGGAGCAGGAAGAAGTTGCGACGCCACGAAACAAAAGCAATAAAGGTTATAATACTTTTGTGAATATAGTGACCGGTCTTAAGACCTTCCAATTGAATTACAGAAAAGGCCGGGGAACATTTATGCCGGGTTATACCGAAAGTATTGGCTTTATGGGGACGTTCAGGCCAACAGCCGGCTTTACCTTTGGCTTTCAGGATGATATCAGGCAAATGGCTGCGGAAAGAGGATGGTTAACCTTATTCCAGAATTTTAACCAGCAGTATACGGCGCTTAAAACCGAGCAATTAGATTACCAGGCCGGGCTGGATTTCCTTCCGGATCTTACTATAGAACTAACCGGTAGAAAGAATTTCTCTGAGAATTATTCAGAAAACTATAAGGTAGACCCAATAGATCTGGAATATCAATCCCTGACTCCATACACTTATGGGAATTTCAATATTTCTACCATTCTTATAAAAACCTCATTCAATAATTCTACTGAAGCGAGTTCGGCAACTTTTGAGACCTTCAGGGAAAACAGACTTGAAATAGCTCAAAGGTTAGCATCAGAAAGAGGATTGGATCCTACAGATGTAGATGAAGAAGGTTACCCCAACGGTATTGGTAGGACAAATCAGGCGGTATTGCTTCCGGCATTTATTGCGGCCTACTCTGGCAATGACCCTGGAAAGGTAGGTTTAGGTCCATTCAGAAACTTTCCGCTTCCAAACTGGAATATAAAATATACCGGTTTAATGAGAATTGGATGGTTCCGGGATAAATTCCGAAGGATATCACTTAACCACGGATACAGGTCAGATTACACTCTTAACCAGTTCCAGACGAATCTTGATTATGATCCTGCAAATCCTGAAGAATTGAATCAGGCTGGTGATTTCAAAAATCCAGTTCTTTATTCAGGAATCGTTCTAACCGAGTTGTTCTCACCACTGTTAAGAGTAGATTTTGAAACTAAAGGTAATATCCAGATCCTGGCTGAGGTGGCTAAAGATCGTTCATTGGCATTTAGTTTTGATAATAACCTATTGACCGAATATAGCGGTAATGAATATACTCTAGGAACGGGATATCGTATACAAGACCTAAAGATCGCTACTGCCTTGGGAGGTAGAAGGAGAGTATTAAGCAGTGATCTTAATTTCCGCGCAGATGTTTCATATAGAAAGAACCGTACAATTGTTAGATATCTGGATTTGGCCAATGCACAAACAATTTCAGGTCAGGATATCTGGTCTATTAATTTCAAGACAGATTACGCATTTACCAGAAATCTAACGGCGAGGTTCTATTATGACCATACATTCTCAGAATATGCTGTTTCCACGGCATTTCCTCAAACAACTATAAGGTCTGGATTTACTTTGATATATAATTTCGGAAATTAACGAAAGCCTTGTTTGAACAATTCGCCTAAAAAGCTAACTTTGCGATCCTATTAAAACAATATTATGAATATTCCACAAGAATTAAAGTACACTAAAGACCACGAGTGGGTTAAAATAGAAGGCGACACCGCAACGATTGGAGTTACAGATTTTGCCCAGGGCGAGCTTGGGGATATCGTTTATGTTGAGGTTGAAACCCTTGATGAAACTCTTGAAAAAGAAGAGGTTTTTGGAACTGTAGAAGCAGTGAAAACAGTTTCAGATCTATATATGCCACTTTCCGGAGAGATCGTTGAATTTAACGATAGTCTTGAGGATGAGCCGGAAAAGGTAAACGAAGATCCTTATGGTGAAGGATGGATGATAAAGATAAAAATGACAGATGCTTCTGAGGCTGAGGAACTTTTATCTGCAGACGAATATAAAGAAGTAGTTGGTAGCTAGATTATTACTAATTATTGCGCTGATCTATACCGGTGCCATTACTTATTTCTCTTTAATAGTAATGGACTTCAAAGTAAGTATGGCCGGTTTTGATCCTACAGACAAAATGCTCCATGCCGGAGCATATTTGTTTTTAGCTTTCTTGTGGAAGCTGTTTTTCCTTTTTAAAGATTCTGATTTTCAGCGATATACCTCCAATTTGCTTTGGGTGGCATTCGCTGCTTTTCTATTTGGTATGTTAATTGAGGTTTTACAAGGAACCCTAACGAGTTACAGAACGCCCGATTGGTGGGATGTCCTGGCAAATTCGACTGGTGTGGTACTTGCTGTTTTGTTTTTTATGGTCATGGCGCCGACTATAAAAAAGCTGAAACAGAAAGTTGCCTGACTAAATTATTAACCTTTATTAACTAATCTTTTATGAAACCTAAGAAAAACCCGAAGGCAGACCTTCGCCGGAGATGGGTCCTTTTTCTCCAAATCGGGCTTATTTTAGTATTATTTCTAACCTTGCAGGCTTTCCAGTGGAAAACCTATGATTCCAAAGATTCGGATACTGGTATTGTAACTATAGATGATTTGTCTGAAGAAACTCCGCCGGTAACCATATTACCTAATGAAACACCACCTCCTCCTCCAAAGGTGCTTGCCGATGTTGTTAAGGAAATTCCTGATGATAAGAATGTAAATGAAGACCCTGTGGTTCCAACTGAGCTAGATCTGGAAGATCTTCCGGAGCCTGATGATATAGTAGAGCCAGATGAACCTGATGAGCCTATAGATGTGCCTTTTGACTTTATTGAGGAAGTGCCCGTATTTCCTGGATGTGAAAGTCTTAATGGTAATGAGGATCGTAAGAAGTGCATGAGTTCAAAAATAAGTAACTTTGTAAACAGGGAATTCGACACGGGATTAGGTTCTGAACTTGGTCTAACTGGTACAAATCTTGTGGTTGTAATGTTTGTAGTAAACAAGGAAGGTCTTGTTGAGAATATCCGAACCCGGGCCCCGCATCCCGAACTTGAAAAAGAAGCCAGAAGAGTTATTGGCGAATTGCCTGAAATGCAACCGGGTAGACAGCGAGGAAAACCTGTTCCGGTATCTTATACGATACCTATTAGATTTAAAGTTCAGGAATGATAGTGAGCGGTTTACAAAATAACCGTAGTTTTAAGTACTTATTATTCCCTATAAATTTAGTTTTTTAGAAAAAATCTTTATTTTAGCAACCCTTAACAATATAACGCATTATGGAACCTAAGAAAAATCCAAAGGCTAATTTGAACAGAAACAGAACTTTGTTTTTGCAACTTGGTCTTGTTGTAGTTCTATTTATCACATGGAGGGCGATTGAGTGGAAGACTTATGACCCTGAAAATATAGATATAGGACAGGTAAATATGGACGCCCTTGATGAAGAGGATGTGCCAATTACTGAAATGCAGAATACGCCACCACCACCGCCACCTCCGCCACCGGCACCAGAGGTAATCGAGGTTGTGGAAGATGAAGAAGAAGTAGAAGAGGATGAAATCCAGTCTACTGAAACTAATTTGGACGAGATCGTAGAAGTGGAAGAAGTTGTTGAGGCTCCTGTAGAGGAGGAAGTTGAAGATGTTCCTTTTGCGGTTATTGAAGATGTGCCGATCTTTCCAGGTTGTGAGAACTTGAGAAACAATGACGAGCGTAAAAAGTGTATGAGTGAAAAGATCTCTAAGTATGTAAACAAAGAGTTTGATACAGATCTTGGAGCAGAACTTGGATTAAGCGGGATTAACCGTGTTATCGTTCAGTTTAGAATTGATGAAAAAGGAAATATTGGTCAGGTGAGAGCTCGTGCTCCACACCCAAGGCTTGAGCAGGAAGCTGCAAGAGTAATTAACAGCTTGCCTAAAATGAAACCAGGTAAGCAGCGTGGTAAGCCGGTTGGGGTTATGTATTCCCTTCCAATTGCCTTTAAGGTACAGGACTAATAATTCCAGAATTATATTTAAATCCCCTGCTTTTAGCGGGGGATTTTTTATTTTATGTAAATTCACTTTCTGAAAAACTGTATATTACACCCGTTAAACCTTAGCCCCCTTAGTGTATGAAGTATATTTTACTTCTTCCCTTTTTAATTTTTAGTTTCCAGATCACCGCCCAGGATGTAAATCTTTCTTCAGAGATCTATCCTGAATTCCCCGAATGTGCGAATATCGAATTCGCGAATCAGGAGCGATGCTTTAACCAAACTCTGGTTAATTATATCACTACTAATTTTAATGTTCCTCAAATAGTTCAGGATGAAAATTATAAGGGTCAGTTGACCATTATTTTTGAAGTTGATGAAGAGGGGGAATTTCAGCTAATATATCTTGATGCGGCTTATGATGAGTTGAAAGCTGAGGCTAATCGTGTTTTTGAATCTATTCCTACAATTAAACCTGCTCAATACAATGGCAGAGCCGTTCATATGCAATTTAAAATGCCTTTGAGAATTCCACTGGAGGATAATGCCGCTGTGGAGCAGATTGCAGAAGAGGAAGAAATTATATTGAGGGATCCAGAACAGGAAGATGTTGATAATGTTCTTGAGGAATACGAGCAGATAAAATCTGATGAATTTACTAGTCCAAGGTACCGCAGTGAAATCAATATCCCTTTTTCACATGAGTTCTACAGTAGGTTCGATCAGGAATTCAATCAAATAGGAACAAATTCGCATTCAGCCTCGAAGCCTTTGCTTTTTAGTGAGGTGAACAGGTATTATGATTTTGAGGAGCAACGTGATGATATGCTTCAGGATCGATCAACCTGGGCCGGTAGGAAACTGTGGAATGAACATTTAGTAAGATTTCAGACAGATAAATACTGGTTTACTATAGATCCTGGATTTGATTTGCAAATAGGGAAAGATTTTGAGCAGACTTCACATGATTTTACATACAATAATGGCCGTCAGTTTATAGTGCAGGGTGGACTTGGGAAAAAATTTAATTTCTACTCCGTGGTTTATGAAAGCCAGGCAAGATTTGCAGAATATTACAATCGATATGCAGAATCTATTAAGCCGGCTGGTGGTGATCCCGCGATCGTTCCCGGTAGAGGTGTTGCCAAAACATTTATGGATGAAGGTTATGATTATCCGGTAGCTGAAGGATATTTGTCATTTACCCCCGCTGAATTTATCAATATTCAGTTTGGTCATGGTAAGAATTTTATCGGCGACGGCTACAGATCGTTGGTTTTGAGTGACAATGCTTCGCCTTATCCTTATTTAAAATTGAATACGAATTTCTGGAAGTTGAAATACACAAATACCTGGATGTCACTCCGGGATGTTCGTCCGGCTGTAGTAAATAGTGGTTCCTACAGGACCAAATATATCGCCAATCATTATTTAAGTCTTAACGTTACAAAGAGGCTGAATTTAGGATTCTTTGAATCGGTAATGTGGGAGAATGATAATGATAGAGGATTTGATATTAATTATTTGAACCCGGTTATCTTTTACCGGGCCATAGAGTTTGCCACGGGGGCAGATGGCGGAAACGCTATCATAGGCCTTACCGGGAAATATAAATTTTCAAATAAGATTTATGCGTATGGGCAATGGTTAATAGATGAATTCTCATCTGGAGATATTTTTGGGGGCGAAGGTAGCTGGAAGAATAAACTTGGATTTCAATTGGGTATGAAATATTTCGATGCTTTCAATATCAAGAATCTCTATTTGCAAGCTGAATACAATCAGGTGCGTCCTTATACCTTTTCTCATAATTCCATTACCCTGAATTATGGCCATAATAATCAGTCCATGTCTCACTTGTGGGGAGCAAATTTCAGAGAGTTTATAGGTATTGCCAGGTATAAGAAAGATAGGCTATATGGTTCCGCGAAATTTATCTACGGTAAAAGAGGCTTCGATTTTTCAGATTTTGGTCCTAAATCTAATTATGGCCAGGATATATACAGAACTGAAGATGATCGCGCTCTGGAAACCGGCGTGGAAATTGGTCAGGGAAATACAACAAATTCCTTTTATACTGAAATGGAAGCAGGGTATATAGTAAATCCAACCACTAATTTGAAATTATTCGCCAGTTTTATTTATCGTGATTTTGATGTTCAGACTAACACAACGGCTAATTTTGATAATTCTACCGCATGGATCAATTTTGGTTTAAGAACAGATATTTTTAACTGGTACTATGATTATTAGTGATTTTTATCTCTGAAAATTAACACATTGCCTTCCTTGCTAAAACCTAATTAAGGAGTATCTTTGCGCCAGTTAAAAAAAAGCTTTTTTTGAGCAACACTCGCGTACATAATTCCAGCGCTTCCATACTGTCAGATTTTAAGGAAATAACCAAGATGAGATTGGCTATAAGTGTAGTCTTTTCATCTGTTGCAGGATATTTTCTAGGTGCTGATAATATAGATTTTGTGGTCGTCACTCTTTTGGCGATTGGTGGTTATCTCATGGTTGGGGCATCAAATGCCTATAACCAGATCATCGAGAAGAATCTGGACGCCTTGATGGATAGAACTAAGAACAGGCCACTTCCGGCAGGGCGAATGACCAATACAGTTGCCTTTACTATTGCCAGTATTTTTACTGTTTTAGGTTTAATAGTGCTGTATGTGATCAATCCAAAGACAGCAATGTTCGGGGCGATAAGTATTTTTCTTTACGTAAGTATCTATACTCCATTAAAGACTAAAACACCTCTGTCTGTTTTTGTGGGAGCATTTCCGGGAGCAATACCCTTTATGCTTGGTTGGGTAGCCGCAACAGGTAAATTCAGTATCGAACCAGGTACACTTTTTATGATTCAATTCTTTTGGCAATTTCCGCATTTCTGGGCTATTGGCTGGTGGTTATTCGATGATTATAAAAAAGGAGGCTTTTTCATGTTACCAACGGGAAAACGGGATAAAGGAACCGCTATTCAGATCATACTTTATACATGCTGGACCATCCTGGTTTCTCTTATTCCGGTATTCGGAGTAACAGGAAAGCTTTATCTCACACCTGTTTCCGGAGTGGTAATTCTGCTTTTAGGATTGGGTATGTTGTATTATGCGATTAGATTATTTAAAGAAAAGACAGCTGAAGCTGCTAAAAAATTAATGTTTGCCAGTGTTTCTTACATAACCTTGCTGCAAATAGTATACGTATTAGATAAATTTATTAGACAATGGATTTAACTCAGGGATCTGACGAAAAGAAACATGGCCGGGCAAAGAAAATGATGCTCTGGTTTGGTATCGTAAGTATGTCAATGACCTTCGCCGGTCTTACCAGTGCTTATGTGGTAAGTAAGAGCAGGCCAGATTGGCTGAATGACTTCGAGCTTCCTATAGCATTTTTGTGGAGTACTATCGTTATTGTAGCGAGTAGTTTTACCTTATTTTTAAGTAAAAAGATGATCCTGGCTGGTAACAGGAGAAATGCCAGTGCTTTTCTTATAGGAACATTGATCCTAGCTATTCTTTTCATTGTATTCCAGTTTTACGGCTTTAGCGATATTTTAAGCCAGGGGTATTGGTTTACCGGGGCTGAAAGTACGGTGACTACTTCGTTCATATATATCCTTGTATGTGTGCACTTAGCACACTTATTCGCTGGTCTTATAGTGCTTTTGGTTTTAATTTATAACCATTTTAAACAACGCTATAAAGTCGGGCAAATGCTTGGTTTTGAGCTGGGTGAAACCTTTTGGCACTTCGTAGACGTGCTTTGGATATTTTTGATTTTGTTTTTCTATTTCTATAGATAATAAAAATGCGTATTTTTGCGCATCCTTTAACATTAAAATACTTCTATGGAGGCTACTGTCGTTAGAACAGGCACAGAAGGAAAAACCTGGGGTGGTGGTAATGAACCACTAAAAGCGAGTTACGGAAAAATGATGATGTGGTTTTTCATCCTTTCCGATGCTTTAACATTTTCAGGATTCCTTGCCGCTTACGGTTTTTCAAGATTTAAATTCATCGATTCATGGCCAATTGCCGATGAAGTGTTTACTCACTTCCCGTTTTTGCATGGAGTAGACGCTCCCATGTATTACGTGGCTTTGATGACTTTTATCCTTATTTTTTCTTCGGTAACTATGGTACTTGCAGTAGATGCGGGACATCATATGAATAAGAGTAAGGTTACAATTTATATGTTCCTTACAATTCTTGGAGGGGCTGTTTTCGTAGGATCTCAGGCCTGGGAATGGAATACTTTTATTAAAGGTGATTATGGTGCCGTTACCACTAAGGGTGGGAATGTACTTCAATTCCTGAATACCGAGGGTGAACGTGTGAGTCTTGCAGAGATCGCCGTTCCTATCGCCGGTGAAAGGGTAGAACATGAAAGCAACAATGGGATCTGGTTCGATTCGGGTAAAGATCTTCCAACTTACAGTCTTGAAGAAGTAAAAGCAGGATTTATTCAGAATGAAGATCTGCTTATCAGAACTCAGCAATTAACTGAAGATGGTTCTAAAACAATCCTATCCAGGGAGGAATCTTTAATGAAACTGAATAATGAAGCGGTTGGAACCGTGGAAGGTGCAAACCTGGTTCATAATGAATATGGGTCACCATTATTCGCCGACTTCTTTTTCTTTATTACAGGATTTCACGGATTCCACGTATTATCCGGAGTGGTAATCAATATTATCATTTTCTTTAATGTGATCATAGGGACCTATGAAAGACGTGGAAGTTATGAAATGGTTGAAAAAGTTGGTCTTTACTGGCACTTTGTAGACCTTGTTTGGGTATTTGTATTTACATTCTTTTACCTGGTATAATTCAGAAATAAATTATTATGGCTCACGATACTACGCAACAACACGGATCAGCAACCAAAAGGATCTGGATAGTTTTCGCAATTCTTTCAGTAGTAACTATTGTAGAGGTTATACTTGGGATTGTGAAACCAGAATTTTTAACCGATACCTACCTGTTAGGGATGAGGTTATTAAACTGGATATTTATCATCCTTACAATATATAAAGCTTACTATATTGCCTGGGCTTTCATGCACCTTGAGCATGAAACTAAAGGCTTGCGAAGAGCAGTTGTATGGACTTCCATATTTCTTATATCCTATTTAATATTCATACTGCTTACTGAAGGTGGTTATATATACGATGTATACAAAAGCGGGCATGTAGCCTGGGACTTCTAACAAAAGTTAAAAGTATAGGAAAAGACGGTTTTGTTAAACCGTCTTTTTATTTTTGTAGCCCCCTGTAAAACTGGATTTTTTACCTATGAAAAAGTTTCTGGTACTTGGAATTTTATTCGCTCTTCCTATAACTGCTTATTTGTTTTTTGCTTCCGGAAAGAACAATTTTGCCAAATTACCCGTGTTAACTGAAAACGTTCAGGATATCACTAATTTCCAGACCGCTTCAGAAAATTCAATTTCCTTTAAAGATCATATTAGCGTTGTTGCCTTTTTTGGGTCAGACCTTGAAAACATCAAAGGCAATACCTTTAATCTTGATAAAAAGATCCTGGAGAAATATTATGAGTTTGACGATTTTCAGTTTGTAATAATATTGCCAAGGGAAGCTAAAGATGAGACCAGCGAATTTGTAGAAGAATTCAAAGAGATCAGCGAAACCTCCCACTGGAAAATTGCGTATGCTTCAAAGGATGAGGTAAAGGAAGTATTCAGAAGTTTTCAGACTCCACATAAGCTTGACGAAAGTGTTCATACACCCTATGTTTTTATTGTAGATAAGGACGCTAATTTACGTGGACGGGATGATGATGAAGATTATGGTAAGTTGTACGGTTATGATTCCAGGGATGTTGCTGAACTCAGTAATAAGATGAACGATGATGTGAAGGTGATCCTTGCTGAATATAGACTTGCATTGAAAAGGAACAATCCTGAATCTAAGAATTAATTGAAATGAAAAATTACTCATACATAGGAATTTCCCTGGTGATCCTGATTTTTGGAATAATTTTTATCCCGAAGATCATAGATAGGGTTAGTGAGGATGAGGTAGTCACTTCAAACAGGTTAAATAAAAAAACCGGGAAGCCACTTAAAAAGTCTGATGAAGAATTGTCTTATATCGTCATTGATGGTGAGAAAAAGAAAGCACCGGAATTTCAATTTGTAAATCAAGACGGGGATACCATTTCTAATAAAGATTATAAAGGGAAGGTTTATTTGGTAGAGTTTTTCTTTACTACCTGTCCTACCATCTGTCCCATAATGAATAAGAACCTGGTTGAAATTCAAAATGTATTTAAGGGGGAAGATGATTTTGGGATCGCTTCTTTTTCTATAGATCCATCACATGATACTCCAGAGGTATTGGCTGAATATGCTGAAAATTATGGCATCACCAATCCTAACTGGAATTTAATGACCGGTGAGAGAGAAAGAATTTATGAATTGGCGAACCAGGGATTTGGTTTATATGCTGGAGAAGATGCTGATGCTGCCGGTGGTTTTGCTCATCAGGGAATGTTTGCCCTGGTGGATCAGGATGGTTATATAAGATCCAGAAAAGATCAATTTGGTAACCCGATTATTTATTATCGCGGTTCTGTAGAAAGAAATAAATCTGTTGCCCGCGGAGAGGAGGAGCCGCAGATCGATATATTAATTGAGGATATAAATAATTTACTTTGAAGACAACTTTACAAAGTTCAGATAAGGTAGCTGTACCGGTAATTATTGCACTATCTATTGCCGTGCCGGTGATAGTTTTAATCTTGATGTTTCTGCCGGAGCGTTATAATATTTTTGGGGCTGATACCATTACTTTCCCATTATTCCATGCTATTTTAAATTTTCTGACTGCATTTCTTCTTATCATAGGATATTTCTTTATGAAAGCCGAGAAGTATATTCAGCATAGGAATACTATGATAGCGGCTTTTGGCCTGTCTGTAGTTTTCCTGGTTAGCTATGTACTGTCAAAGATCAGTAATGAACCAGTGCCTTACGGTGGAGAAGGATTACTTAGATATATTTATTTTTTTATCCTAATTACTCATATTGTACTCTCCGGAATAATTGTTCCTTTAGTATTATTTACCATGTACCGGGGTCTTAGTGGTGAATACCAGAAACATTCGAAAATTGCCAGGTGGACATTTCCAATTTGGTTATACGTAGCCGTTACCGGTGTGCTGGTATTTTTATTTATGATGCCATACTATTAGATTTGATCATAAATCATTAATTTTGAATTGATTAAGTTAAGAAGGAAGACGATGAAGAAATTTCAGATTACTATTATTATACTTTTTGTTTTGATGTTGCTGCCTCAGGTGGCAGATGCTCAATGCTCCATGTGCCGTGCGGTGCTGGAAAGCGAGGCAGATCAAAGTACGGCAGAAGGTATTAATGATGGAATTCTGTATTTGATGATCTTTCCTTATTTGTTAATTGGTGGAGTAGGCTACTTTATTTACAAGTCCAGAAAAAATAAACCAAAAACCTCATAAAGATTCTCCTTTATGTAAAGTTTAGGTTAAGAAGCACTGTTTTTTTTAAAAAACTGTAACAATTCTTTTTTTCTTCAGTCTTATTAAATAGGGAGTCATTTTCCCTTTTTAATAACCATCAATCATGATTGAAATATCAAATCTTCACAAATCCTATAAAATGGGCGCTAATTCTTTGCACGTTTTAAAGGGTATCAATTTTAGTGTCGCAGAGGGCGAATTACTTTCCATAATGGGATCTTCAGGTTCTGGTAAATCAACATTGCTTAATATTCTGGGAATGTTGGACGAGGCAGATGAAGGATCTTATGTTCTGGATGGTGTGACTATCAAGAACTTAAGTGAGAAAAAGGCAGCCAAATACAGAAACAAGTTTCTAGGTTTTATTTTTCAGTCTTTTAACCTTATTGGTTATAAGTCGGCACTCGATAATGTTGCTCTACCGCTTTATTATCAGGGGTTGTCCCGTGGTGAAAGAATGGATAAGGCAATGAGTTACCTGGAAAAGGTTGGACTTGCCAATTGGGCAGGACATCTTCCAAACGAGCTTTCAGGAGGGCAGAAGCAGAGGGTTGCAATTGCCAGGGCCCTGGCGAGTGATCCAAAGGTTTTACTTGCAGATGAACCTACAGGAGCCCTGGATACAAAAACTTCTTACGAGGTAATGGACCTTATACAGGAGATCAACGATGAAGGACGCACCATTTTAGTGGTGACCCACGAACACGACATTGCGCAGATGACGAAAAGGATCGTTAATCTAAAGGATGGTGTTATCATAGAGGATACCGTAGTGCAACAGGTAAGGGCGATGGAAAATGTTTGATTTAGATCGATGGGACGAAATATTTGAAACGATTCGGAAGAATAAACTGCGAACGTTTCTAACCGGTCTCTCAGTTGCTTCAGGGATCTTTATTCTCGTTGTTTTACTGGGAATAGGTGAGGGAATGCGTAATGGCATAGCCCGTGAATTTGAGCAGGATGCTTCCAATCTTATTTTTGTCTGGCCTGGTGTTACTTCAAAAGAATATAAAGGTCTGAATCCAGGAAGACCCATTCAGATGAAAAACGAAGACTACAACCAGATCTTACTTTTATATGGTGATAAGTTAGATAAAACCGCATCTACATTTCAGAATTGGGGAATGGTTTTAAACCACGGAAAAGAAACCGGCTCTTATGAGGTACGCGGAAGTTTTCCGGCATATCAGGTATTAGAAAATATATCGCTGACCAATGGAAGATTTATTGACCTAAATGATATCAGTAACTCCGAAAAGAACATGGTGATAGGTAACAGAATAAAACTTGATCTTTTTAAAGATGAAGATCCTATAGGGAAAATGGTTCAGGTTTCCGGAGTTAATTTTAAGGTTGTTGGGGTTTATACAGATCCAGGAGGTGAACGTGAAGAATCCAGAGCGGTGATTCCTATAACCACTGCTCAGAAAGCTTTTGGCGGAGGAAATAATGTGGATCGCTTGTATCTCACTTTAAAGCCAGAAGAAAGTTTTGATGAGGCTGTGGCTGTTTCCTCTCAGTTTTCAGCTGAATTAGGGGACCTTTTAAAATCTAGACATACGGTTGCACCAGATGATACCAGCGCAATTCATATTAATAATAGCCTGGAAAATGCCAAAAGGTTCTACACCTTAATGGACATGATAAAGTACTTTTTCTGGGGTGTTGGTATTTGTACCATTATCGCCGGTGTGGTTGGGGTAAGTAATATTATGCTAATCATCGTAAAAGAGAGAACCAGGGAAATAGGTATTAGAAAAGCATTAGGGGCTCAGCCTTTATCTATTATAGGAATGATTTTACATGAGTCTATCTTCGTGACGGCTATTGCTGGATTTCTTGGATTGATCTTCAGTCTCACCCTTCTTGAATTTATTGGACCGATGATAGAGACTCAGTATATCTATAACCCTACCGTGAACTTTACTGTAGCCATAAATACAGTTGTGATCTTAGTTGTTGCCGGAGCTATTGCGGGATTCTTCCCGGCCTGGAGAGCAGCTAGAATTAAACCAATAATTGCATTAAGAGACGAATAATATGTTTAGTAGAGATCGTTGGAGTGAAATTATAGAGGCGCTAACCTCGAATTGGTTTAGAACAGTTCTTACTGCATTTGGAGTTTTATGGGGGATTTTTATCCTTGTAATTCTTTTAGCTGCAGGGAAGGGGCTTGAAAATGGCGTGAAGCAGGGTTTTAGTGGAATAGCGACCAATACCATGTTCATGTGGACTCAGGTTGCTTCAAAACCTTATAAGGGAATGCCTAAAGGAAGACGATATAGCTTCGAGGTAGAAGATGTGGAAGCTATTAAAGGTCAGGTGCCGGGGTTAAGGTTTGTATCGCCTAGAAATCAATTAGGAGGATTTGGTGGTGCGAACAATGTAGTTCGTGGTTTAAATACAGGTGCTTTCAATGTATATGGTGATTACCCCGAAATTATTCAGCAGGAACCTATGGATATCACTTCAGGAAGATTTATAAATTATTCCGATATAGATGAAAAACGGAAAGTTGCCATTATAGGAGAGGGAGTTGAATCAACGCTGTATGATAAAGGGGAAGATCCTTTAGGTACTTATATTAAGATAAGTGGAGTAAACTTCATGGTAATTGGAACCTATAAGAAGAAGAGCCAGGGTGGAGGAGATCCGGAAAGGGGACAGAAAGAAATATATGTTCCTTTTACTGCATTTTCACAGGCATTTAATCGTGGAAATAAAGTTGGATGGATGGCAATTACCGCTCATGATGGCAATTCTATTACCAATCTTAAAGGTGATATTATCGATATTGTAAAAAACAGGCATACCATTCATCCTGAAGATGACAGGGCAGTAGGTAATTTTGACTTATATCAGGAATATAGCAAGATAAACGGGCTTTTTGTTGCCCTGAAAGCAGTTGCTTATTTCGTTGGAACACTGGTGCTTCTTTCCGGTATTATTGGGATTAGTAATATCATGCTGATCGTAGTTAAGGAAAGAACCAATGAAATTGGAGTTCGCCGGGCCCTGGGAGCAACACCCTGGTCTATAAGAGGTCAGATACTTATGGAATCAATATTCCTTACCATAATTTCTGGAATGGCAGGTATAATTCTCGCAACTGGAGTGATCTGGCTGGTGAATTTTCAGCTCAGCCAGATGGATACTTCAGAAATGATGTTCCTTAACCCATCGGTTAACCTAGGAGTGGTCATGGTCGCTTTATCTATATTAATAATTTCCGGTTTATTGGCCGGTTTAATCCCGGCACAACAGGCTATAAAAGTGAAACCTGTAGATGCCTTGAGAACAGAATAACATTTTAAACACTAATACAATCAAAGAATGAAAAAATTTGTAACCATCGGAATTCTAGTACTGATCGCTGTGACTTTTGTCGGGGCACTGTACTATCTCTATCAGAAAAATCAGGAGGACCCCGTAGTTTATGAAACTGAGGAACCTTCAGAACAAACCATAATTAAAAAGACTGTTGCTACCGGAAAAATAGTTCCTAAAGAAGAGGTTCTCATTAAGCCTAATATTTCAGGAATTATCGACGAAATCTATATTGAGGCTGGAGATCGCATTGAAGCCGGAGACCTTATCGCAAAGATCAGGGTAATCCCTAATGTGTCTTCTTTACAAAGCGCAAAGGATAACGTGGCTACTGCCAAAATTAACCTGGATAACGAAAGAAAGGTTTACGAAAGGCAGAAAGAACTTTATGATAAAGGTGTGATCTCTGCAAATGATTATGATGCAGCTGAGGTTTCATTCAAGAGATCTGAACAGAATTATAAATCTGCGCAGCAGAATTACGAGATCGTTAAAACAGGTACTACCAGTGGGATCGGGAGTGCAGCCAACACTTTGATTCGTTCTACAGTAGAAGGAATGGTTTTAGATGTGCCGGTTAAAACCGGTAACCAGGTTATTGAAAGTAACAATTTCAATGACGGTACTACGATTGCAACCCTGGCAGACGTAAATGAAATGATCTTTGAAGGAAAGGTAGATGAGAGTGAAGTTGGTAAAATAAAAGAGGATCTACCGCTTGAGGTTACTGTTGGTGCCATTGAAAATAAAACTTTCGACGCTGTTCTTGATTATATTGCTCCTAAGGGGGTAGAAGATAATGGTGCGATCCAGTTCGAAATTAAGGGCACCCTTAATAAGGCTGATACTACCTTTATTCGTGCAGGTCTTAGTGCCAATGCATCCATTATCCTGGCTCGTGCAGATAGTGTTCTGGCTATTAAGGAAGCACTCGTTCAATTTGATCCTGAAACCAAGGAGCCTTTTGTAGAAGTAATGACTGGTGATCAGGAATTCGAAAAGCAGAATGTAGAGCTTGGTGTAAGCGACGGAATTAATGTTGAAGTGAAAAGCGGTGTTGAAAAAGGTGATAAGATCAAGGTTTGGAACCAGATCAAACCTGCTATGAATATCGCACAAAACTAGAAATTTTATTCCCTGTGTAACAACCTGCACATTTTACAGACATATCTTACAGAATATTATTATGAAGAATTATAGCTTAATAGTCATCTTATTGCTTTTTTCCAGCATACTAACTGCTCAACAAAAGGAATGGACACTGGAAGAATGCGTGAATTACGCATTGGAAAATAACATTCAGGTAAAGCAAACCGTACTGGATGTAGAGCTTTCAGAGATTGAAAAACGTGATGCCATTGGGAATCTTATTCCTAATATAAATGCGCAGGCTAACAATGCCTGGAACACTGGTTTAACCCAGAGTGCAACAACCGGGATACTGGTAAATCAAACCGTTAGAAACTTTGGTGCCGGTGTAACTGCAGGTCTCACTCTTTTCGACGGATTAAGAAATTTTAAAGCTCTTCAGCGTGCGAAAATGTCAAGAATTGCAAGTGAGTATTCTCTTGATAAAATGGAGGATGATATTGCCCTTTTTGTAGCTGATGCTTACCTACAGGTGCTTTTCAATAAGCAAAATCTTGAAGTACTTAGAGCACAGAATGAAGTGACCAAGGAGCAGTTGGGAAGAACCCAGGACCTGGTGGATGCTGGCGTTTTACCTGAAGGTGATCTATTGGAGATCAGAGCAACAATGGCCGATGAACAACAAAGGATCATACTTGCTGAAAACCAGATTCAGATATCCTTGATTAGCCTGGCACAAACTCTTGGAATAAGAGACTACCAAAATTTTGATATTGTTGACAGAGATTACGATATATTTGGAAATGAGATCCTTGAAAATTCAGTTTATGATGTAATTCAAAGAGCCAAGGAAGAGCGTTCGGAAATAAGGATCGCTGAAGCCAATAAAGAACTTGCTGAAATGGATGTAGAGATTGCCAAAGGAGCCTATCTTCCAACTTTATCTGCATTTTTTAATTATAATACAAGGGAAACAGGGCAGGATAGAATAATTGGTTCAGAAATAAATCCTGACAATCCAACCCGTACGATCGGATTTGTTGAAGGTACGAATCAACAAGTGTTAACCGGGAATTCGATTCCGGTTTTGGGACCACCAAGACCTTTCTTTGATCAATTATACATCAATGATGGTATTACTTATGGTTTTAGGTTAGACGTTCCTATTCTAAATGGGTTCAATACAAGAAACCAGGTAAGAAGAAATGAAGTAAATGTAAAGCGTGCTGAATATCAGCTGGAACAGGCAGAGCTTGATTTGGAAGCAAATGTTTACCAGGCTTATACAGATGCCAAGGGAGCATTTGAAGCTTATGAAGCTGCGCTGGTAGCCTCCAACGCCCAGGAAAAGGCCTTTGAATATGCCACTGAAAGATATGATGTTGGTTTAACCAATGCTTTTGATTTTAGCCAGGCTAAGATCCGTTTTGAAAATACACAAAGAGAAGCTCTGAGAGCTAAATACGATTATATTTTTAAAGTAAAAGTTGTAGAACTATATTTTGGAATTCCGGTAAGGGATTTAAAATTTTAATTAAATGAACAAAAAGACACTTTTCATCATCCTTGGGGTGGTGGTAGCCCTGATTATTTTATTAGTAGTAGGTAAAAAAGCTGGTTGGTTTGGCAGTTCGGCGAATGTAAAAGAGGTTGAGATCACTCAGGTGGAGCCAATAGATATTACCGAAACCGTTTCGGCTACTGGTAAAATTCAGCCTGAAGTTGAGGTAAAGCTTTCTTCTGAAGTTTCCGGGGAAATAATAGAATTACCAATAGTAGAGGGGCAGGCCGTACAAAAAGGTGATCTTTTAGTTAGAATTAATCCTGATATTTATCAATCCAGTGTACAGAGAGCCAGGGCAAGTTACCAGAACTCTAAAGCGAATTTTGCTCAGACGCAGGCTAATTTAAAGCAGGCTGAAGCAGACTATCAGCGAAACAAAACTCTTTTTGAAAAAGGAGTTATTTCAAAAGCTGAATGGGACGGAATAGTTTCAAATTATGAAATGGCCGAAGCAAATAAAGAATCGGCTTACTTCAGTATGCAAAGTAGTGCTGCTACAGTTACCGAAGCACAGGACAACCTTGGACGAACCAATATTTATGCTCCTATGACCGGTACCATTTCTAAACTGGATGCCGAATTAGGAGAAAGAGTAGTTGGAACCCAGCAAATGGCAGGAACCGAAATTCTACGTGTTGCCAATCTGGATAATATGGAAGTTGAGGTAGATGTAAATGAGAATGATATTGTAAAGGTTTCAGTTGGAGATTCTACCATTGTCGAGGTTGATGCATATTTAGGAAAGGAATTTAAAGGTATAGTTACTGAAATATCGAATACCGCTGATAATACCTTAACTACAGATCAGGTTACCAATTTCAAGGTGAAAGTGAGGATATTAAAAGAATCTTATGCTGATCTTATGGAAGGTAAACCAGATAATTATTCTCCATTCAGACCTGGAATGACTGCAACTGTAGATATTATTACCAATAAAAGATTGCAGGTTATAGGAGTGCCTATTAGCTCAATTGTGATAAAAAATGACACTACTGCTACAAAGAAATCTTTTGGTGCTCCAAAAACTAATGGAGATGAAGAAAAATTTGAGTGTGTATTTGTAAAAGACGGAGCAAAAGCTAAACTTCGCGTTGTAGAAACCGGTATACAGGATGATTCTCATATTGAGATCACCAAAGGCCTGGATGATGGCGATGTAGTTATTACAGGACCTTACAGTACGGTTACTAAGACCCTGGATCCAGGAGATGAGATCGAGGTGAAGTCAGAAGGAAATGAAGAAAGCGAAGAAACCGAGTAAATTTTTAAGATTTGGCACTTATTTTATGTCTTGAGACTGCTACTACCAATTGTTCAGTTGGGGTTGCGAAGGACGGCAAACTACTTACTTTGAAAGAAGATAATAGTAAGAGTTACTCCCATGCGGAAAAACTTCATGTTTTTATTGATGAGGTACTTGAGGAAACTGGTTTAAGTGCTAGTGAAATTGATGCCATAGCGGTAAGTAAAGGCCCGGGTTCTTATACAGGGCTTCGAATAGGCGTTTCTGCAGCGAAAGGATTATGCTATTCCCTTGATATCCCATTGATCTCTGTGCCTACTTTAGATCTTTTGGCATATAAACTTAAAGGTGAACAGGGAATATATATTTCCATGCTGGATGCCCGTAGAATGGAAGTGTATTCTGCTATTTACGATTCAGAAATCAATCAGGTAAGAGATACTCAGGCTCAGATTCTAGAGGAGTCTTCATTTAGTGAATATTTAGAGAGATCGATAGTTCATTTTATAGGAAATGGCGTGGCGAAGTTTGAAGATATTTGCGAGCATCCTAATGCTGTTTTTCACAAAGAGCAGTATCCTTCAGCAAAAGAAATGGCAGAAATAGCCGAATTTAAGCATCAAAAAAGCGACACCGAAGATGTCGCTTACTTTGAACCTTATTATCTTAAGGACTTTATTGCCGGATAATGTATTATTCAGATTGTTTTTCTCTAACAGTACCTTTCATCTTAGTCTGATCATATAGGTAAACATCTCTCTGAGGATAAGGAATTGTCATACCTGCTTCTTCAAGTCTTATCTTACCTTCTTCGATCATATTCCAGTGAATGTCCCAGAACTTATCGTTTGGTGCAAAATATCTAACCGAAAAGTTTACAGAACTATCTCCAAGTTCAGCAACCAGTACCTGTGGTGCAGGATCTGAAAGAATACCATCCTGTTCTTTTACCAGGTTCATTAGAACCTCTTTAGCCTTTTTGATATCATCATCATAGGAAATTCCAAAAGAAAGGTTTTCTCTACGGGTGCCATTAAAGCTGTAATTAATAACATTGTCATTACTTAATTGGCCGTTTGGAACTACTGCTCTCTGATTTCCAAAGGTGTCTATTTTGGTATAAAAAAGGGAAATTTCTACTACGCTACCTGAAACCCCTTGAGCTTCTATCCAATCTCCAACTTTAAAAGGTTTTAAAACAATAATAAGAACACCACCTGCTAAGTTTGCCAGGGAGCCCTGCAAAGCAAGACCAATAGCTAAACCTGCGGCACCAATAGCTGCTACAAGAGAGGCGCTTGCTACACCAAGCTGTGTGATCACCAATACAAAAAGTAAGATCTTAAGGCCCCAGCTGGTTGCATTCAGGGTGAATTTTTCCAGTGTAGGATCATAATCTTTTCTTTCGAATAGTTTTCTAAGGTAACCTACTATTAATTTAACGACCCATAAACCTACAAGTAAAAGAACTATTGCTCCAATAAGGGTAGGGAGATAATCTATAAATTTACTTGCGTACTCTTTGGCGATATCGCCCCAGTCACTTAGCTTTTCCATATTTAATTTTAGTTGTTATTTGATTTCAATTGTAAAAAAATAGAGTTTATTTCTTGTTTAATTTATGTTAAACTTGCGATATCAGGCTTAAAGCCTTGGTTTTTGATTCTAGCGGTAACTGACAGGTACCTTCCTGGCAAACGTAGATTAGATTTTTTTCTTCAATAATTCTGTCTTTAAGGAGAGCCAGATCAGATGGCGAATTACCACCTGCCAGGATTATATTTGGTATATATTGTTTCCTGAAGAAATCTGCCAAGCCTTTGAATTCTTTTCCGGTTACTGCAATCTCGTAAAAAGGATACGTAAAGTTCATCAAAAGGTCTAACCAATTGGAATAGGATTGGGGATATTCATGGATTTTATCAGTAATATTTCCAAGCATTTTTTCCGATCGCCTAAGGTGATTTATCTCTCCGTTCAGTTTCCCTAATCGAAACAGATTTTTAGCCATAACCGAATTTGAAGCCGGAATTACATTGTCACTTACTTCAATTGTTTTTGTGATCAAAGGACGATCCTTAGAGGAAGTGAAAAAATACATTCCTGAATCTGGATCATGAAAATCCTCATCTACAATCTCTACAAGTTTTTCCGCCAGATTAATATATTTTGCATTAAAGGTAGATTCATACAAGTCCAGCAAAGCCTCAATGGTAAAAGCGTAATCTTCAAGATATGCATTTACCGTGCTTTTTCCATCCTTATAGCTATGCAGTAAACTACCGTCATCCTTGATTAGATTTTTAATAATAAAGGCAGCATTTTTCTCAGCGATTTCAAGATATTCTTCATTTTTAAAAGCTTGATAAGCTTCAATATAACCGCTTGTCATCATAGCATTCCACGAGGTAAGTGATTTATCATCCAGGCCTGGTTTGGTACGCTTAACCCTTTCTGTCTTCAATATTTCATTTGACCTATCTATTCTTCTACTTAATTCTTCCTCGGAAATATCAAATTCTGTGGCCAGTTTCTTGGTGTCTTTTGTTCGAATTAGAACATATTTTTCTTCCTCCCATTTGCCGTAGTTGTTGATGTTGTAATACGCAGAAAATAATGTGAGCTCATCGCCTAGTAATTGCTTTAATTCTTCTTTGCTCCAAACGTAATACGCACCTTCTTCTTTCGAGCCCTTTTCATTCTCGCTGTCGGCATCCAAAGCAGAATAAAATGCTCCGGAATCATCTGTCATTTCGTTATGAATAAAATTCAGGGTCTTCTCAACTACTTCCTTATACCATGCATTACCGGTGATCTTAAAAGCCTTTGCGTACAATCTTACCAGTTGGGCATTATCATAAAGCATTTTTTCAAAATGTGGTACATGCCACCTTTCATCTACCGAGTATCTTGAAAACCCACCTTCAATTGGATCATAAACGCCTCCCCATGAGATTTTATTAAGAGTAAGCAAGCAATGATCCATTAATTTATCGT
>CBDTXN010000012.1:0-22990 GCA_965364455.1 uncultured Flavobacteriaceae bacterium | reverse complement strand
TCCCCAAAATCCCAGACTAAGGAATCAAAATTGGTATCCCCTGAAAGTTCAAATTCAGTTATATAGCCAAGACAGATATTCTCATATTCAAAATTGGTGTTGAAAAGGGACTGAACAAAAGGCGGAAGCCCCAATTTTACGCTATTGGGATCTATATCGAATGAATTATGCCGGTAATCTACAGCAGTACCATTCTCTTCCGGTTCATGGATCACAGAAACTTTATCCCACCTTACATAACCTCCATCTGTTGGATATCCCGCACGGTATATTTTACCGTCGGGTGCAAGTTGTAACGCTCCGGCAACATTTCTTGAACTATGAATTCGTTGTATAGAAGCCTCTATATCTGGAGCCTCAAGATCGAACTGGTATAACTCTCCGCTCTGCAAAATATCATCCTGACTGTAAGTATTGGATGTTGCATATAGTTTTGTTGATTTCGGGGAAAACTCTATTCCGTATGGATATGCATTGGCCAGTAATAATTGTTCATTAGAAACCTGGCCTGAGAGGTCATCGAAATCATACAGGAAAACCTGCCCTGTTTTTTTACCACCACCAGTCCTGGGGCTACCTAATCCGGTACCGCTATAAGCAGCAGCCAGCCTCTTCCCGTCAGGTGAAATTTTCATATATCCAGGTGCGGTAACATTCAGATTCTGGTCATTAATTAGAGGCCTGAAATTATTATTTATAGTAGAAATTACCGGATTGGTATCTACCCCGGACGAGGTTACTCTAAAGGAATAAAATTTATCAGTAAACTGGGTAACTACCCAGTATGAAACACAATCTCCAGCAATTACCGAAGTGATCTTTTCTGAACTCTTATATTCTCTTTCTAAAGCATCTGAAGGATCATAGGTGGTGAGGTGAATATTCTTTTGTCCGGCAATAATTCCACCATTCCCATTATTTAAAGACATATCTACTTCAGAAAAATGTACCCCTTCTATAGGATCATTTGTAACCCGGAAATAATCTGGCTTGTCAACGGTAAAAATGAAATAAAATCCAGGATTGGCTGGTTTAGGGACAATGATCGCAGATTGGGTACTGGAAACATTTCCTTTTAGATCGCTACCGTTTTGCATCACTGCATGATTGCGATCATAAACCGTTGAACCATCTGTGTAAAATAATAGATTTCCATTTCTATCTGAGATCGAGGAGCATCCTTCTATTGTTTGCAGTCTACCATCATCTAAAGATACGGCCTGGCCTGACGTAAAAGATATACCTGCACCATCCCCAAAATACCAATTGGCAGCTTCTTGTTGAGCTGCAGAACTAGAATAAATAAAGATGGAGAGAATACATATTAAAAATTGCCTTACCGTCATTTCTCCTGCAAAACCTCCAAGGTATTATAAATCTCTCTTTTTTAAAAGCATAAGTGATAGATATACAAAAACGGCGATCCAGGCTATTACTATAAGTAGCTGGTACCAGTGGATACCATAGTCCTTATCTAATTCGCTACCTATTTGTGTTGCGGCTGCCTGAACTGCATTCAGTCTGGAAAAAGGTTCCACTATTAAATTGCTCATGGATTCCAGGGGAAAGAATTGCATGATTGTAGAAGCAATATCAGTTCCTTTAAATAACTTGAATTTCATGAAGGCAAAGAATATACCTTCAAAAATTGCCCAGACCACCAGGAAACCTAAGGCGAAAGCTGATCTTTTCACTAGAATTCCCAGGAACATACAAAATGCAAAGAATCCTGTTAGTTTTACGAAATAGGCCAGTAGGTATTCCAGATCTGAGAAGATTATAGAAAGTTCATTAAAATCTGAAAATGAAAGCCCCAGGATCATGGTCACTACAAATAAGAATAAAGTAGAAACCCCTGAAAATACCAAAACGGTAAGGAATTTCGAGAGGATGAATTCCTTCTTGCTAAGCCCGTCTATAAGGTTTTGTTTGATCGTACGGTTGCTGTATTCATTAGACATCATCGACACAATGACGATGGCCAGGAATAACTTAAGTATTGCAGCGATATAACTATTGAAATGCCAGATATAAGGGAAGTTGAATATGCCCTGGTCTGCCACTCTAAATTCAATAGTACCGATATTAAATTCTATGGATGCTATAAGTGCAATAAAGGTGATAAGGATAAAATAGGTGATGATAAGAATCCTTGCCGAACGGCTATAGCGTAATTTATTGTATTCTATTTCGAGTAATCGTAACATTGATTCTAAGCAGTTTGGTTGGTTAATTGTAGAAATTGTTCTTCCAGGCTTTCCTTGCGTTTGTTGAGATAAGACAGAGAAAGTCCTTTCTCGAAAAGAAATCTATTGATTTCTTCAGCTTCCATAGGTTCCTCCAGAAATGCGGTAAGAGTTCCATCTTTATCTGTGATCTTTCCGATCTTAGGATGGGTTTTCAACAATTCCTCCAGTTTTTGCATATCGGCAGCTTGTAGTTCAAAGAATCCAAAACTGTTAATGATCTCATCGACCGGCCCGCTGTATAATTTTTTCCCTTTTCTAATGATCACTACATGAGAGCACACTTTTTCAACTTCATCCAGCAGGTGGGAGGCGAGTAAAATGGTAGTTCCGCCTGAAGCAATTTTTCTAATTATCTCTCTTATCTGGTGAATCCCCTGTGGGTCCAAACCGTTAGTAGGTTCATCTAAAATAAGGATCTCAGGATCATTTAAAAGAGCAGAGGCTATGGCCAGGCGTTGTTTCATCCCTAATGAAAAGGTTCTGAACTTGCTGTCCTTTCTATCCAGAAGACCTACAATTTCAAGTTTTTCCTGAACCTTATTTTTGCTGGTTCCCTTGATCTTACAAACAAGTTGCAGGTTTTGTTCTGCGGTCATGTATGGATAGAAATTGGGATGCTCGATAATGGCTCCCACTTTTTTCAAAGCTTGATGGGTAGACATATTCCCATCAAACCATTTAAAATCCCCTGAAGTTTTATTTACGACATTCAGGACCATGCCTAGGGTGGTGGATTTACCACTTCCGTTGGGGCCAAGAATACCATAAACATTTCCTTTTTCTATGCTAAAACTTAAATTATCGACAGCAACGATTCCGCCGAATTTTTTCGTTAGGTTATTTAAACTTAAGATTGTTTCCAAGATTGGTCAAGTGTTTAAAATACGACGTCTAAAATAGGATTTTGTTACAGGTTTCCCTATAATAACCTTAATTTTGAGCAAAACGGAGTAACACATGGATGAAAAACTGATGTCAAAGAAGAAGCCAGCATTTCCTATAAATGATCGCTTCAACAGATATCTTGCAAAATATAACCGTAATACTAAAATTCCTGTTTTTTATGATGACCTGTTGCGGTTTTCGGGATCTATTGTAGTTTACGATCAGCATGACGAAGATACTTTCTGGGTGCGCTGCTATTATCCTGATCATGAGCGTATCGAAATTGATAATAGTCTCAAGAAAGTTTATACCATTTTGCACTCAGATGGTAGTGATGATTCGCTGGATTACCTGAATGTAGATGCTATTGACTACTGTACTTTTGGAAATTCCAAGCCTTTTCGAATCAAGGTCCGGAATATATTGAACGATAGTTTTACTTATTTCTACGTTAAAAAAGCAGATGCCTCCAGGCTTTATGGTCTTGAATTCGAGCATTTGCTTTCACCTCACCGTATTAACTTTCTGGTTTACAAAGACACACTAATTGAAGAGCATATTGCAGGAATCCCAGGCGATGTTTTTATAGAGGATCATTTACCCGAATGTGATCTAAGAGCGCAAACCCAGATCGCTAAACAATTCGTGAAATTCAATGAAAGATGTACGGTAAGATTGCTAGGGGATATGAGGTCTTACAATTACGTGGTTATTCCCACGCACGATTTTGACCATGTAGAATACCAGATTCGAGCCATAGATTTTGATCAGCAGTGTTTTGAAGGGAATCTTAAAGTATATCGTCCACAATTCTTTAAAGAGAATTATACCATGGTTAAGTTGGTTTCAGATAAACTCGAAGATTCTTCTATCGAACAATACCGAAAGGAAGAACGTTCATTACTTGCCAAAAGAATGATCAATACCCAAAGCAGGTATAAGGAATTGATAAGGTGTATGATTAATGACCATGTGTCTACCAAAGAAAATGTAAAGGAATTGAGAAATGATCTTTATGCTTTTTCCAAGGATATGAAGTTTAAAAGGGCTAGTACCATGGGGCAGATCTTAAGAACTGCGCTTGACTTTGTAAAACGTAATTATGAAAATGTGAATATGCAGCGATTGCTTGAATAATTGTAAATGGTATAAATAATAAAGGGAAGTGAATTCGTTCACTTCCCTTTTTTATTTATAGGTACTGATTCTTATTTCTTTTCTTCCTTGTTGAAATAAACCAGGTAGTAATACATCTGCTTTTCCTCATCCCAGCCTTTTTCAACAAATTTCTCTGCAGAATCTGCATTCACGAAATCCATTTTGATCTGGATATTCGTATCTAAAGTGATCACATTTTTGATCTTCTTACGCGCGTCTGTAACAGCTTTGTTGGCGATTGGGAAATTAGTAAGATCTTCAACCTTATATTTTGGAGCCTTTTCCACTTTGTAATTCTGGAATTCGGGGATAAGGGCAGGATTATCGATTACAGAATTGATATAATTTGATTCTTCAAAATCATCATTCTTTGCGAAATAATCCATACTTCGGTTCATGAACATAACTTCCTGCTTCTTGTCTTCAGCTGGCAAAACAACGTCTTTAGCGAAGTTTTTAGCGAAATTAAGGTAGTTCTTAGTGAAATAGTTCTCATCTGCAAGGACATCTACTCCAAGGAAGTTCTCCAGCCAGTATTTGGTGTCATACTTGTTGGAATCAACCGAAAGAATCTTATATCCTTCATCCCGATTCTTCTTGAAAATGATCGCACCTTTATCCAGTTTCTGAAGGTTTACTCCCTGCTGAACGATCATCTCCAGGTTACTCTGCTTCTGTTCAAATTGAAGGAAATCATGCTTAAGTTCAGATTTGAAAATCCCTATTGCCGGAACCTTTTCATTGTCCAGCTGCATACCTTCAAAATACACTACATATACCTCACCACTTTTTATATGTGGATGAGTGGATTGTTCGTATAAAAGTGTAGCGATCTTTTTGGAATACTCATGAGTATTAAAAGGATCGTCAAAGATCTGATTCGATAAATTATAAAGTTCATTGAACTCGATGTCGCTTTCATGATGAAAACGATAATAGGATTCTTCTTTTTCGCGAAAAGGTTTCAGAAAATATTCCTTGATCAAGGGTTTTATTTCATCATTCAAATGAAAAGTAGAAGCAGAAATGAAAATGTTCTCACCGCGATTCTTGTTCCCAACCCGGTGGATTGATAGCGATTCGATTTGGGCATTAAAAAGATTGATCATCTATATCTGAAATTTTGCTAAATAAAGTTGAAAATTATGAATTCCGAAAGAAGTTTTTCAGAAGAATTCATTTAAAAGGATTTTCGATATCTGAATTAGTTCCAGTTCTCGTCAAATTCAAAATCGTCGTAACCGTCAACATCAAAATCATCGTCATAATCGCCGTTCAACATTCCTTCATCTTCTCCCTTGAATTCCTTTTCGGGAGCGTTTTCCGGAATTTGACCGTGTACGAACATAAGATTTGGATAATCACGTCCTTCTTCTATTTCAGCGATCTGTCCTAATTCAACGAAGAATGTCCACATTTTCAGAAAATCATAAACGTAGATAAGCTTTGTTTGTTTTTCTGAAAGGACACCGTCTAAGGTAGTCTCATTCATCAGCCTGATAGAGGTGTCGTGACCACTCATATCAAACTGGTGTATTTCTTCGCCCTGGTTCCATTCTTCATCACTAATGTAAAAAGAAGCCATCTCTGTACCATCAAATCCAAAAGATTGAACGATAGTATTATGAAGGTCTTCCAGGGTACTTTCCTGCAGCATTTCTATATCTCTGAACACATCTTCATCAGCATCGAGAATTACTCGGAATCTATAAACCATATCTAAAAAATTTAGGGGTCAAAGTTACAATTTTTTAATCTTCTCTGTGGCATAAATGCTTTCCATTAACAGGTAAAACTGATAACCAAAAAGTAAAGAAGCGATCACAAGGTGAAGAGGTTGAGACAGGAATGGAAAGTCGAAATTATACATGGCTACACCTGTTGCTACCTCTAATAGAATTAGAGCGATAACAATATTTATTCTGTTCAGGTTAAGGTTTAATTTTCGGTTTTTCCACCATAAAAGTAAATTAAGTCCTAGAACAAGAATAGAAAATGATCTATGGATATAGAAGGTGATATTTGGATCATTTAACCACAGACTTTTAGTGTCGTAACCTAAACTCCGCACCTGTTCATCAACGAATTGCCTTACCTGTGTGCCCAAAACAACCTGAATAAGGGTGAGGATAACCGCAATGATAAGCAGGGTCTGAAAAGTTCTGGTCTTATATTTTTTGGTTTCTTTTTCCGAAGAAACCTTTAAAAGATAAAGCAACAAAGCAACGATGACCAGTGCCATTACCATATGAACAGTGATCTTTGCCGGCGCTAAAACTGAATATACTACCGTTGCACCTAACCAGGCCTGGAATCCCATTAATAACACGCATAACCAGGAGAGAAAAGGAATTCTCTTTTTAAATCTAAATTTTCTAATAGAAAGGATCGCCATTATTAAAACCGCAAGACCTGCCAATGCACCAACAAGCCGGTTTATGTATTCTACCCAGGTATGTGTGGGATTAAAGATCGCGTAATCATGTTTTTCGTAATTTTTCCAATTGAAAGATTCATATTCTTCACCGGAAGTAAAATTATCGGCTGCCACTTTAAGGGTTTCATCAACGATAATCACCTGGCCTTCCTTGTATTCCCTGTTAGGTTGGAATTCCAATTCAGAAATTTCGGTAGGAGGGATGTAGTATCCAAAACATTTAGGCCAATCGGGGCAACCCATTCCTGAACCGGTCATTCTTACAACTGCACCAGCGATAATTACCAGGTAAACGAGAATGAGTGAAGTTTTTACAGATTTTCTATACATTCTAAATGTCGGCTTTAGTTAAACCAAGCTTTTCGCCTTTTTTCAGCATAAAATCGCGAGCAGGTTCATATTCATTGGGAATTTCGCCTTCCAGGATAGCTTCTTTGATAGCATCTTTGATCAAACCAACTTCACGGCTTGGCTTTATTCCAAAGGTTGTCATGATCTCTTCACCACTTACCGGTGGTTGAAAGTTCCTCACATGGTCGCGTTCTTCAACTTCCTGTATCTTTTGCCTTACCAGTTTGAAATTATTGTGATATTTCCGGAACCTTTTCGGGTTTTTCGTAGTGATATCTGCCTCACAAAGCGTCATGAGATCTTCGATATTGTCACCGGCATCAAAAATAAGTCGACGTACGGCAGAATCGGTTACACTATCATCGGCAATCACGATAGGCCTGGAACTCATAAGTACCATTTTCTGAACGAACTTCATTTTTTCATTCAATGGTAACCTAAGTCTTTTGAATAATTTAAATACCATTTTAGCACCCACGAACTCATGTCCGTGAAACGTCCAGCCGATCTTTTTATGGAATTTCTTGGTTGGAGCCTTACCAATATCATGAAGTAAGGCAGCCCATCTCAACCATAGGTCGTCTGTATTTTCTGAAATATTATCCAGTACTTCTAAAGTGTGCCAGAAATTGTCCTTATGGGTTTGTCCTTCTACCTCATCTATTCCCTGCAGGGCTGTGAGTTCGGGTAATATTTTATTTAAAAGCCCGGCTTTATAGAGGAGCGCAAACCCTTTAGAAGGTTTATCACTTAACATGATCTTATTAAGCTCGTCAAGAATCCTTTCTTTTGAAATTATCTTAATTCTTTCCTTGTTACGCTTTATTGCTTTTAAAGAATCAGCTTCAATAATAAAATTAAGTTGGGTGGCGAACCTGATTGCCCTGTACATTCTTAAGGGGTCGTCAGAATAGGTGATATCCGGGTCAAGTGGGGTTTTTATGATCTTGTTCTTTAGATCTTCGTAGCCATTAAAAGGATCAAGCAGATCTCCAAAACCGTCTTTATTAAGTTTTAAGGCGAGAGCGTTTATAGTAAAATCCCTCCGGTTTTGATCATCTTCCAAAGTGCCATCCTCAACAATAGGTTTTCTACTGTCCTGTCTGTAACTCTCTTTTCGGGCACCTACGAACTCAATTTCCATATCGTAGGCCCTTAGCATCGCGGTACCAAAATTTTTAAAAACCTGAACTTTAGGTTTATTCGGAAGCTTTTCAGCGACCTTTTTGGCAAGCTCGATTCCGCTACCCACGGCTACAATATCGATATCCTTATGGTCACCTCTGTCCAGGATATGATCACGAACAAATCCACCAATTACATAGGCATCTACAGATAATTCATCTGCAGCTTCAGAAATAACATTGAATATTTTATGATGTAAAGCTTTACTGTAATTGTGGTATTTCGGCATCTGTTATTTGCGTATCACACTCACCTGACCGTCGTTGCTCAACTTAATGATGGCAGAAGGTCGCGGTGATTTTTTTGAACGCTGCAAATTTACTACATAGTCTACACCTTTTAAAATTTGAGGAGTGATTTGATCGAATGATTGTGGAGTTGGTTGTCCACTTACATTTGCAGAAGTTGATACCAATGGACGTTTCATTTTTTTGATAAGATCTGAGCAAAAAGTATCTCTAACCACTCTTATACCCAGAGAGTCATCTTCGCTTACCAGGTTTTCGGCAATTCTGATGGGTTTATCATAAATTATCGTGGTTGGTTTTTTAGCATATTTCAGGATGTCATAGGCCATTTCCGGAACTTCTTCCACATATTGTTCCAGCATCTTGAAATTAGATACCAAGCAGATCAGGGCTTTGGATTCCTCCCTTTTTTTTAGTTGATATATCTTATCTATCGCATCGGCATTAGTCGCATCACAACCAATTCCCCAAACCGTATCTGTAGGGTATAAGATAATCCCACCTTTTTTAATGACATCTATACAATTTCTAACTTCCTGATCTATTCGTTCCATAAAGCACATTTTTATATTCGGCCAAGGTTTGCTCAGCCATTTTCCTGGTGGTAAAGTTTTCGATCAGTTTATTATATGATCTTTCGGTGAATTTTTCACTCAATTCTTTATCCCGGGACAAAGCTATCAATTTATCTGCTAAAGATTGCGGTTCATAAGGATTGGTTAACATGCCATTTTCACCATCTTCCAGGAATTCGGGGATTCCTCCCACGTTAGTACTTACAACAGGCACTTTATGAAAACTACTTTCGTAAATAAACTGAGGTAATCCTTCACTTTGAGATGTAAGGAGGGAAATATCGAATTGTGGAATGAGTCCGGAGGCATTTTCTACGAACCCGGTAAAACTTACATATTGCTGAAGGCCTAAATTTTTAATTGACTCCAAATAGGTAGGGGTTCTGGAAGTATGATTACCAATTTGAACAAAATGAAAATTTCTGATATTTCTTTTGTTTACAAGGTGATCGATCATTTTAACCCAGGTTTCCAGGTTTTTAGCTCGTATATGGTTGGCTATGGTTCCAACAATAATTTTTGAGTCAGGAATATTGAAATATTCTTTTAAATTGATCTCAGAGTTGATTTTCTGGTTGAGCCTCGTGCCATGGTAGACTACTTTCAATTTATCGGTGTCTTTCACACTTTTTGCGGTGATTACTTTGGTTTTTTCGGAAACGCATAATACTCTCTGAATTTGAGAATGATTGTATTTGTAAAGAGTTCTTGATCGGCTCTTTATTGGAAATGAAGTTTTTTTACTGAAAATAAAAGGCGGTAGTTTTCCAAGTTTTGTTGCCATGACTGCCAGGGTTAGGGCAGTAGAATCATGAATATGTACTAGATCAATATGATATTTTTTACACAACCAGATAATCTTAAAGGTAAATCTGGGATCCAGCTTAATTGTCATAGGAGCCGTGTGAACGCCCAGGTTTTTACCATTTAATTTCCTGTGAAAGGATGTATTCCTAACACAGAGAAGAATATTATTTACTGAATGATCCATATTTCCCAGTTCATCACAAAGATTTTCGATGTGATTTTCACCACCTCCCCAATTACGCACGGCAGAAATATGTAAAACATTTAATTGTTTTCCCAACGGTATGATTTCATGAATTGTAAAAATACAATTCATTCGCCTTTTTGGAATATAATTTTCTTTTCATATGACCATAATTATTAACTCCTATCCTTAGGTGGAATTTTATTTTATAAGCTTAAAAAGCCCTTGTTTAAATACAAGGGCTTTTTAGTTTCCATTTGATATCGGTATATATACAAGGCAGCATTCAGTTATTCGAATACAGCGAAGTAATATATTAGATTTAATCACATCTATTGGATTCCATTATCTCTTTAATTCTTTTATTTACACTAAGTGTTTTTATACACTGATCGGTTCTATTGTTATACCATACTCTGTATGTTTTCCCATCGTTGGAATGATTTTTACCTTCTCTAAAACCCCGTCTTTCTAATCTGTCATAAGCCCGGGTCGCCATTTCTCCTTCAAGGTCTTTATATTCTACATAATCCCTGTCGCCTCTTCTGTTTCTATCTCTATTATTAGAATTTGAATATCTTCCTTTTTCACAATCTGAATCTGGAGCCCTTACAGCAGATCTAACTTTACCGTCTGAAATACGAACAATGGCGCAGCGATTTTTTCTATCGTTCCACCAGTATTGGTAAATTTGATCGGAACTTTTGTCAACTTTAATTAGGTCGTAACCTCTGTCCTCTATTGCATTTTCAGATGAACTGGCTCTTACGCCAATAAGATCATCCAGGTCATAAGCCTTTTCCTGGGATTGGGTATCCTGTGATAAAAACATGACAAGACAGGATAGTAGAAATAAAATCTTCTTCATAATAATCTGTTTTTGAGTTAAATAAGATGATAATTTAAGCAATTTTATAGAATAATCACTCAGATCAAAAAGAGTATTAAGCTGGAGATTGAAAAGTTAGGCAAAACCTAAAGTTTAAAATACTCTTACAACGGAACAGAAAAACCAGGGAATGTAAAAATTTTATTTAAGCCCTATAGTCCGGAATGAGTAATGCATTAAATTCTGATCATAAATTAAGATAATCAGCCACCTTAATGTAAAACTCTTTATTCAACTCTATAGACTCTTCTTTTATACCGGAATAGGCTTCAGCTTTTTTATAGTCATTCAGACAGTTTTGGAAAGTGGTAACATTAGGCGAATATTTAAAATCATAGAATTTCGAAGAGTTTGGAACAACCGAAACTTTTTTGCCTAGGATCATTCCCCAGTACATAGCATGGTAACTATTGGTAATTAGATGCTCGCATGATCCAATAAAACGCACTAAAGCTTCAATGTCATCATTGTTTGCACTGCTGGGAAATTCCGAGAATTTTTCAAGTAAGCTTTTATCCTTAAGGCTTTTAGTGTGAAAAACTATTCCTAATTCATTTTCTGTTTTGTATTCCTTTTCGAAAACAGGATGCATGCAGCTTACGCATGGTAAATATTCTCCCGGTCCTGTAAAATCCCTTGTTCCGGCAAGACCGAATTTTGATATATCTATGTTGTATTTTGAGAGTTTCTTAAAATCACTGGATCTTTTGGAGTTATGACCAGCACCCCATAGTACAACTTTTTTTCCCCTGTTGGCAAGCTCTTCAAACAATTTCATTTGTTTCTCAAAACTTCCTCTGTTTAGTAATCCGCCACCTCCAACGATTAAGGCATTGGAGTTTATGGAATTAACGAAGTGTTCAAGTTTTGCTTTATCTGTTTCTCGATAGCCAAAAATGTCCAGCTCTGTATTTTTTAGCTTTTCGAAGTAATGATGAGGTGCGCAGTAAAAATCACCTACGTTTTGTTTATTTACGCGGTGTATATTAATAACACCATCGTTGGACTGATCAGCCTTTCGAATTCTTTTGAGAGATTCTCTACGAGATCGTTTTCTTTCTAAGGAATCCAGGAATTTTTTGACCATAGGTATAATTTGAACCCAAATTAAAAGAAATTTTTCCTTTTCAGGCAGAGAACTACTGAACATAATTTAATTTTAGAGCTTATGAAAAGTAGAATAAGCCTGTATTATTTTAAATTAGCCGCATGAATTTTAAGATCTCTCCGGAATACAAAGATTATACAGCCGAAATTCTCAACCTCCTGTCTAACTTCAATAACGAAGGTGAAACTATTTTTCAATCCCGTAATACTTTGAAGGTAGTCAAGCTTGGGGAAAGGGACATCAATATTAAATCCTTTCGAATTCCTAATCTTGTAAATAAAGTAGCTTACAAGTTCTTTAGAAAGTCTAAGGCTCAAAGATCTTTTGAATATGCTAGTATTTTGAAATCTAAAAAGATTGGCACACCGGCTCCTATTGCATATTATGAGGACAATAGTTCACTTACATTTGGAATAAGTTATTATATAAGTGATCACCTAAGTTATGATCTTACCTACAGAGAACTTGTGACAGATTCGGCTTATCCAGATCATGAAAATATCCTTAGGGCTTTTACAAGGTTCACTTTTCAACTTCATGAAAAACAGGTTCAGTTTCTGGATCATTCTCCTGGAAATACTTTGATCAAAAAAAATGCTAATGAGTATCAGTTTTTTTTAGTTGATCTAAACAGAATGAATTTTAAGGAGCTATCATTTGAAGAAAGAATGCAGAATTTCTCCAGGCTTACTCCTAAAAAGGATATGATCAGGATCATGGCTAATGAATATGCCGGATTGATCGATAAAACTGAGGAAGAAGTGTTTGAAAAAATGTGGTTTTATACCGATCAGTTTCAGGAAAAATTCCAAAGAAAAAGGCGGTTAAAGAAAAACCTGAAATTCTGGAAAAAGACTAAATAGATTTGGTTACCGTATAGGCCTTAGAGTAGGTTTTCAAAGTCCAGTAACCCAATTGTTTTCTGATCTTATATTTCCTTATCAGGTTTAAAGGCTTAGGTTTTAAATGAGATTTATCCTGGTGTAAAAAATCGATGCAGGCCTGTATCACTCTTTCACTTGATTTACCGTCGGAATATGGATGGGAAAATTCAGCAAATTTATCAATCTCTTTTATTAGTTCAGCAGGGTATTGTAAGGCTTGATCCAAAGCATCTTCGATCTCAGAAACTTCCTGGATATCTAAAACAAACGGGCCCGGCATATTATTCCTGAAGGTAACCACGGGTTTTCTTTGCACCAAAAATTCGATAATTGCTGAAGTAGTATCTGAAAACATGATATCAGCTTTTTTAAATAACGGGATCAGATCTGTAGTGTCATAAAATTTAAAATTTTCATTTTCCAGATCCCTGAATTTATCGACTGTTTCTTTTCCCAGTTTGGGGTGAAGGACGGCCATAAATTGATATTTTCCGGTTTTGGACAGTCTTTCAATTTCAGAAACAACATCTTCTCTTAAAGCAAGGCTGTAATACCTGGTAAAAGTTGATGAGATAAGTATAACCGGTTTTTGATTAGAAGTTGGTTCCAATGGAAACAGTGGATCCATTTTAGACCATCCCGTTTCTATGACTTCAAAGGTTTTATATTTTCTTTGTTGCTCCAGGAAAGGCCCGGTGCTAGAGGGGCCTTGTGTGCAATAGAGATCAAAAAATCCCCTTATGGTGAACTGGTCTGTCCCTTTCCTTTTGTTTGCTGGGAAACCGTGAAATACCTGAACCTTTATGCCAGTTAGAAAATCGGGTACAGTATCTGTCACCGCCATAACTACATGTGGTTCATAATCTACGGCTTCTTCAATTTCTGCAATGAGGTCTCCATTTTCGGGAAAAAGCTTCTTAGGTGCCTCCATTCCCGAAAACCACTTCACGGTATGACCCCGTTTTCTGATCTCTTCCTGCAAAGGTTTCCCGATTGGAATAGCATAGGAATGATTGATATAGATTAGGAAGCGGTAATTCATTTAGAGTTTATTTTCAGGAATTGTGACAGATCTTTCGAGATTAATTTTGCCGGAAATTGCTCATAAAGACCTTTCCAGTCTTTTTTTAATTCATCTTCCGTCCTTTTTTCAAATACTTCAGGCTTATAATCTTTTAAATGTACAGAAACATTTGTCCTTCCGTCCTCATACATATTCCAATTCTCTTTGTTAAGAGGAGGAGAGAAAATAGCGAAAGTTGGGACGTTTAAAGCTTTAGCCATATTTACCGCACCACCTTCATTCCCTATTAAAGCATCGCAGTGATATGTTAGTGCTAAAAACTCCCGAAGACTTTTTCCATAAATATCCAAATGGATATTTTCCTGGGTTTTAGGATTACAGAATTCATACAGCTTTAATATTTCTTCTTTTTGAGCAGGAAAATAATTGAGTAGGAGATTAGCATTAGTTTCTTCAACTATTTGATCTAGTAGTTTGGCAAGATAGCTAAGCGGGTATGTTTTTTTTTCTGAACTTCCCAAAGCCCCTATCATATAGAGTGTCCTGGAAAGATTTATTCCCGCATTTTCAATCTTTTTTTTGGCGGCGTTAGTTTCTTCAACATCAAGAAAAATTTTAGGTTTTATTTCAGCCGGGAAATTTGAAGAGAGTGGAGATAGCAACCTTAGTCTTTTTTCGATCGCAGCGCCTCCAGGGGTTTTAGCTTCTATACTTCTGCTAAAAACATGAGTGGATACAAGCCGTGTATAAAATTTATCATAAGATATTCTGGATTTTGCTCCTGATATTCCGGTTAATATGGCGGTCTTGAGATTCGAGAGAACATCAATGACGATATCGTATTTCTCATTCCTGATTTGCCTGGCCAGGTTTCCAAAACTTTGATCCTTTTCATATAAAATCGTCTTATCAATATTAGGATTATTCTGGATAACCGGAAAAGTATGATTAAAAACAAGATAATGTAATTCTGCTTCTGGATATTCTTTCCGAAGGGCTTCAAAGAGGATTGAGGATGTAAGCACATCCCCAATCATTTTCATTTGTATTACAAGTATCTTCAAATCTAAGTTCTAAACTGCCACGTTGTATTCTCTCAAGGCATCGTTCAGTGAAGTTTTCTTATTGGTACTTTCCTTACGTTTTCCAATGATTAATGCACATGGAACCTGGAATTCACCAGCTGGAAACTTTTTGGTGTAGCTTCCCGGGATCACTACAGATCTTGCCGGCACATAACCTTTGAACTCTTTAGGTTCCTCACCGGTAACATCAATGATCTTTGTAGATCCGGTAAGAACTACATTAGCACCCAGAACGGCTTCTTTTTCAATTCTTATTCCTTCTACTACGATACTTCTGGAGCCCAGAAAAGCATTATCTTCAACGATTACTGGAGCAGCTTGCAAAGGTTCTAAAACACCACCAATTCCAACACCACCACTTAGGTGTACATTTTTGCCAATTTGAGCACAGCTACCAACGGTTGCCCAGGTGTCTACCATGGTTCCTTCATCTACATATGCGCCGATATTTACGTAGCTCGGCATCATGATCACTCCGGAAGAAATATAGGCACCATGTCTGGCTACGGCATTAGGTACAACCCGAATCCCTTTTTCCTTATAGCCTTTTTTCAATGGGATCTTATCGTGATATTCAAAAATTCCAGCTTCGAGGGTTTCCATTTTTTGAATTGGGAAATAAAGTACTACAGCTTTTTTTACCCATTCGTTTACCTGCCACCCTTCTTTGGTTGGTTCAGCAACACGTAGTTCTCCTTTATCTAAAAGGTCTACTACTTTTCTTATAGCATCGGTGGTTTCTGTTATTTTCAGGAGGTCTCTGTTTTCCCAGGCCTCTTCTATTTTAGATTTTAACTGATCCATTTTCTAATTTTTTTCAAATATAATAGCTATGTGCCAATATTTATGGACAAACGAATATAAACCTTACCTTTGCGTAAATTTTTGAAATGCCCAGAATTTTAGCCCTGGATTACGGAACAAAGAGAACAGGAGTAGCTGTTACCGACGAACTGAAGATGATCGCTTCTGGCCTTACCACTGTTAAAACTCCAGATCTTATAAAATTTCTTGAAGACTATTTCGAAAATGAAAAAGTGGAACGTGTTTTGGTTGGTGAACCCAAAAGGATGGATGATACTCCTTCCCAGAGCGAAGTTCATATTCAGGAATTCTTAAAGGAATTCTCCAAAAAATTTCCTGAAATGCCACTTGAAAGAGTTGATGAGCGTTTTACCAGTAAAATGGCCATGCAAAGTATGATCGATGGGGGTTTAAAGAAGAAGAAAAGGCGTGATAAAGCCTTGGTAGATGAGATTAGCGCGACCATTATTTTGCAGACCTGGCTATATGAATGATTATTTTATATCGAATATTGAATAATACTTGATGAAAAATGAACTTATAAGCCGGTCTTGGAAATTTGCGCATGATTGTGTGAAATTAGCTTTAGATCTGCCTAAAAATAAACTGGGGATTCATATCGAGGGACAGCTGATTAGATGTTCCACTTCGGTTGCAGCTAATTATAGAGCTGCTTGTTTAGGTCAGTCAAAAAAAGCATTTATTTCTAAATTGGGGATTGTGATAGAAGAAGCTGATGAATGTATATTCTGGATAGAATTTCTCAAAGATGAGAATCTAAAAAGTGATCCAGAAACTATTCGGCTACTTGGGGAAGCCAGAGAATTGACTAGTATTTTTATAGCTTCCAGAATAACGGCAGTAAAGAATTTAAATGAGGGAAAATAGATTATAAAATATCAATTATAAAATATTCAATTTAAAGAAATGATTTTACCAATTGTAGCATACGGAGATCCGGTTTTAAAAAAGAAAGCCAAAGAAATAGATAAGGATTATCCGAAACTTGAGGAATTGATCAACAATATGTGGGACACCATGTATAATGCCTATGGAGTTGGTCTTGCTGCTCCTCAAATAGGATTACCTATTAGAATTTTTATGATAGATCCGGCCCCTTTTGCTGATGATGAAGAGATGGATGAAAAAGAGCAGGAAGCCCTAAAAGATATGCGTAAGGTTTTTATTAATCCGCAGATCATTGAAGAAGAAGGTGAAGAATGGGCTTTTAGTGAAGGTTGTTTAAGTATTCCTGAAGTTCGTGAGGATGTTTTCAGGCAACCGGATATTACGATTGAATACTATGATGAAAACTGGGAAAAACACACTGAGAAATATTCAGGTCTGGCTGCAAGGGTGATTCAGCATGAGTACGATCATATTGAAGGAATTCTGTTTACAGATAAGCTTTCCAGCCTTAAAAAGAGATTGATAAAAAGTAAACTTGCTAATATTTCCAAAGGGAAGATAAATGTAGAATATAAGATGCGTTTTCCTTTGGCAAAAAAAGCCCGTTAAAGGCTTTGAAAATTGATTCTGGCAAATGATATTTGCCAACCTAAATTAAAAAATACTATGGGATTAGATAAAATTCTTGCAATTTCGGGGAAACCCGGTTTATATGAGCTTACGGCTCAAACCAGAGGTGGCTTTGTTGCAAAATCTTTACTTGATGGAAAGAAGATCGCGGTAAATATGCGTCATAATGTGAGTATTTTAAGCGAAATCGCTATTTATACTTATACTGAAGAGATTCCGCTAGGGGAGGTTTTTCAAAAGATCAAGGAAAAGGAGAATGGCGAGGAAACTATTAGCCATAAGTCATCAAAGAAAGAGCTTGAAAATTATTTTTCTGAGATCCTTCCAGATTATGATGAAGACAGGGTTTATGCAAGCGACATGAAAAAGATCTTCCAGTGGTATAATATTTTGATCAAAAATGGTTTTACAGATTTCGCTAAGGAAGAAGAAGTAGAAGAAACCAAAAGCGAGGAAGAATAAATATCCAATCGTTTCAACATAAAAAAGCTAAAATTTTAAATTTTAGCTTTTTTTATGTTTAGAATTTAAGACCGAAGATAAAGGCGCCGTCTCTTTGCCCTCCAAAATCTGATACTACATAATCCAGTCGCAGGAACCTGTATTTCCCAAATCCGAGATTGTCTATTCCTATAGAATATTCTGAATAGGGATTTCTCTCTGCAGTTGTTAATCGATGCGCACCAAGGATAAGATTAAAATTGAGCTTGTTTATCAATGGTAGTTTACCAAGTGCCCATCCCTGGAAATCATGCTCGGCATGAAATTCAGCATAATTTTGGTTGGTGCTAAATTGATAATATGGCATTAGGTTGAATTTACCAACATAACTTCCGAATCCTATCCGCGTTTGATTTCCGTCAAAATGCCGGTAATCCACCAGGCTTATATTATCTGCATTACTAAATATCCCTCCGTTGATGAGATACTTTAACTCACCTTTATTACCAAATTTCAGGGTCTGGCTAACTTCAGCCTTGAACTGGTCGAAATTGTATTTTTTTTCGCTGCCTCCAAGACCTTTTTCCCATCCAAGTTTCAAATTGGGATATTTTGGCTCATCGATATTATACTTTCCATTTGGGTAGGTCATGTATTTCTGTCCAAAGGAAATATCTGCTATAAAATTTAGTTTGAATAAAGAATGTTCTTCAAAGGGTTTACTGCCAAAATTATCTGGCTCCAGGGGATTGTTCGAGGTGTAATTTTTTTCGTCCCAGTTAATAAATACATGATCTGTATTATTGATCAAAGCCTGTCTGTTTTCCCAGCTAATTTCATTGAAAAGACGAATTCCATTGGTAACTTCCTGGGCATAAGCCGCTCCAATAAAACTCTTCTCATATAGTTTTAGATAGTTTCGTTCAAAGAAAATTGTTGTGGCATTATTTAGCAGGGTAGAAATAGGTTCCCTCTGATTGATCTGCTCAGTAGAAACACCACCTTCAACGCGTAAATATGGTTTTGAGTAATTGTTGAATTTTTTCTCAAACCTGCCATTGATCCTGAATCTTTCTTCGCTGAGTCCGTAGCCCAGATTGGTAGAGAGTCTCCAGTAATTCTCCTGGTCTTCACCTTCTCTCTGGGTGAAATTAATATCGATATTTGTGTTCCATCCCTGAACCGTATTAAAGGCGATTCCTGTTAAGGGAGCTCCTATGCTAAAATACCGGTGTTTCCAGGAGTTCGCATAGCTATACCCAAAGAAGATATCGGTGAATCCAAACTTATTATTTACCGCGTCGACAGAATCCTTGTACGTTTTGGAACTTCTAACATCCTGAATACTGTCCTTTTTTACATAATCTTCAATTTCCTCTGTAGTAAGGGGAACCGGTCTTTTTTCACTCCAGTAAATCGAATCTTTTTTATTGGCTAGTCCTTGAAAACTAAGAATTTCTCTACTAAAACTGTCTTTGTCGAACTGAGGCTGAAAATCATAATTGCTGTAAACAGCAGTAAATCTTCCATCACCGCCAAATCCGAACATCTTAAAACTAAAATCCACACTCTGTGATATCTGTATATAGAGGGAGTTTTCTTCAGAGTATTTATAGTTCTGCCGGAAAACCAATTCTTCAATTGGCGGAACCTGTATAGCCTGGCCAGTAGCGGTGAGTTCAACCCCGTAGATCTGCCAGAGGTCTTCAACTATATAGATAAATCCTGAAAATACTCTGTCATTTTTTCGTTTAGGGGTTACACTGATTTTGTTCACCAGGTTTCCCCGATCGTCGAAAAAGGTTCCTTCAAGTTCGTATCGATAATAGTTGAAAGCGTATTCAGCGATAGGTGAGACCATCTCACTGTTTATCTCCAAAGTGTTTTCATAAAATGAAAAATATGCTTCCTGAGCAGAGTTCAAGCTGAAACCATTATCATCCCCGCTTACCTTTGAGGCGATGATTTTTTCCTTGAAATCATCAGGTTTTTGGTAGGCGATCTTAGAAATAGTTTCACTTAAGTACACTATTCCACTCCGGGTTGAGTCTAAACCTCCTCCAAGGTCACCCACGTCCTGGCCTAAAATTTTCTCTGGAGCGTTCTTAATTCTCCATAATCCACGTGAATAAAAATCGGCGGTAAATGACTCCAGTTTCTCAGCATTTAATTTCCTGTTATCAATAGCGTTCCTAATGATCCTGATGGCCGGGTTTTTTCCACTTTGTACGGTAACCTCATCCAGGCTGGTGCTTTCGGCAGTAAGAGTTACATTTATTTCAAGGGGGAAATCTCTAGCTTCAATCTGCTTTTTTAAGGTCTTATAGCCCAGAAACTGGTAAACAAGAATATAATTCCCCGTTTCGTTCAATTTCAGTTCGTAAATACCGTCTTCATTGGTGGTAGTACCGCCAGAGCCGGTTTCGGTGTAGATGTTCACATAGGGCAGGGGCACACCTTTGTCATCCATTACCTTTCCGGTAATTTGTGAATACATCTGGGAAATTGTCAATAAAAACAATAATCCAGTCAGCTTTTTAAGCATTAGATAGATTTTCGGTTAAATATACAACGAAGGAATTCTAAAATTATTTGTACTCCTTTTGAATTCTGTCCAGACGACGTTTACTTTCACGGTCTTTGATCGTTTCCCTTTTGTCGTATAATTTTTTACCCTTAGCCAGAGCTATCTGTAATTTTGCAAGGCCACGGTCATTTATAAAAAGTCTCAATGGGATAATGGTTAATCCTGAATTGGTCACTTCCTTTTCTAATTTCTTCAATTCCCGTCTTTGTAATAATAACTTCCTTTCACTTCTTGGATTATGGTTGAAATGACTGGCATGAGAGTATTCTTCAACGTGCATATTAATTACAAAAAGTTCGTGATTATTAAATTCACAAAAACTTTCTGCAATATTAGCCTTTCCCTCCCGGATGGCTTTTATTTCTGTTCCGGCAAGTTTTATACCCGCGGTATATTTGTCCAGAAACTCATAATTGAACTTCGCCTTACGATTTTTTATGTTGATAGAATTCTTCATATAGCAACAAAAATACAAGCTTTAAGCTAATTTCATGCTAAAGGCATTTTAAAATTGTCCCGGACTGTTTACTAAACAAAATATTTTATTTTTGCGGCTCTCAAATCACCTGTTATGAAATACATTTCTTTAATTCTGATAATTTTTCTTTTTGCTTCCTGCGCTGAAGACAAAAAACAACTTAGTGCCAGTGAGATTGTAGATAAAGCAATTAAGAATGCAGGCGGAGAAAGGTATGAGAATGCCGAAATTTCATTCACCTTCAGAAACCGTTCTTATAAAAGCAAAAGGGAAGGGGGGAAATTTCTGCTGGAAAGAACGATGGAAGATTCCATTGGTAATAAAATTCATGATGAATTAAATAACGAAGGGCTTACCCGTTATATAAATGATAGTGTAGTAAAGGTTCAGGATTCGATGGTAGTGCCTATAGGAAATTCTGTAAATTCAGTTCACTATTTTGTTCAGTTGCCTTTCGGGTTGAATGCACCTGCAGCTAATAAAGAGCTTATTGGGAAGGATAGTATTGCTGGTCGTGAATATTACGAGATAAAAGTGACTTTTTCTGAAAATGGGGGAGGAACAGATCATGAGGACGAATATTTATACTGGATAGATACCCGGAATTTTGAAGTGGATTACCTGGCCTATAATTTTGAGGAGAACGATGGAGGAGTAAGGTTTAGAAAAGCTTTTAACCACCGTATTATTGAAGGGATTCGCTTCGTAGACTACGAGAATTATAAATACGAAGATATTTATGTTCCTTTAACCAGCCTGGATAGTTTATATGAAAACCGTGAATTGGATCTTTTATCTCTAATAGAAACAAAAGACATTAAGGTTAATCTGAATGGTAATTAGACGGGTCTAGTTGATATAAAGGACCTGGCTTTGAGATGATCCATCAGCATACACCTGCACAATAAAAAGAGCTCCGTTCTCTGAATCGTCAATATCTTCATATTTCTTTTCACTAAGAATAGCATTGGCGAATTGTGGTGTAGTATTGCTATGTCCAACTACGAGAACCGTTTTTCCAGCTGTAGTTTTTTCAAAGCTTTCATCGAATAAATTCATAGCATCATATTTAATGATTTCTAATTTATTATGATCAGCTGTTGGTTTTGCTGTCTGCATGGTACGATTATAATCTGTGCTATAAATTGCATCAAAGTCGACATCCTTAAAAACTTCAGCCCATTTATTTGCTCTTTTTTGACCCTCTTTCGTAAGATCTGGGTTTCGATTGCTGGAATCGCTGCGGTCTTTTTCAGCGTGACGAATCAAATAATAAGTGGATACAGGTTCCTGCTGACTTTCCATTTTAATATCTTCCGAAGGACTATTAACACCTAAGAATAGAGAAAATAAAATAGTGATTATTCCGGCCATAATTTTATTAGTTTAAAGTAAAGGTTTGACGCGCTGAAATTTAGTTTGTTACAGTTTTATTCTTTAAAGTCGATTTCCATTAAAATGAACTGGTTGATCTGTTCGGCAAAACTGTTGAAATTATTATCTGAAACAAGGATCAGGGATTGGGCTCCGTTCTCAAGTTGTGGTCCCAGACACATACCTTCAATATTGTCGATGATCTCCTTGGTTAATTTATCTTTAACCGATTTAAAATTGAAGATAAGTTTCTTTTCGGCGACTTCGTAGTCTTTACCTTTTAAGCGATCCATATTGAGCGTATTGCTTGCGTTGCTGGCATCAACTTCAAAGATTTTTACGGTATTTCCATGAGAACCATATCCTGCGGAGTAGGATCGCTCCAAAATAAGGAATTTATCTTCAGTATATTCCAGTAGTTCGGTCACTCCATTAACAGCGAAATAGTTGATGGGTAATTTTGCGATTCCGTCAAGCTGATAGGCAAATTGTTCAACGGCTTCACCGGTATTTTTATCAAACTTTGTGATCCTTACATGGGATCTCGAAGGAAAAACTTTGGGTTTGGAAGAGTCTTCTTCCAGCGGAGATTCGGTTGCGATCCAGTAGCCCTGTTTGTCATTACTTTCAGAAATGCCTTCAAACACTCCATTGGTTCTAGGTTTGGGTTCACCATTATCTTTAAAATGGTCTGGAAT
>CBDTXN010000011.1:0-24600 GCA_965364455.1 uncultured Flavobacteriaceae bacterium | reverse complement strand
AATCAAAAAGAACGATCAACTGGTCCCGGCTGGACTTTCATTACAATTCTTCCCAAACCAAATTGAAGATTTCAATCATTCAGGAAAAAGCCTTAGTCCACGGTCACATTTTTATTCTATAAAACCAGACCCGGTATTCTCCCAATTCAATGATTTTGGAAAAGGGATGGAACAATTGGATGAAGTTTTAGTGGAAACAACCATAGCTAAAGAATTAAAGCGTGAGCGAAAACTAGGAGAATTTAGTTATGGCAAAATAGATGTGCTTAATGAAGATGATAAATTAATGTACCAAACCCTAGGAGATTATTTAAGAGTTAAAGGACTTAAAGTCTTAGAATCACCTAGCCATTTTAGTGTAGAATCCAACATTTTTGGCGGTGGTTTTGTATCAACAAGGGACTCGATTAAAATTTCAGGAACGGAAAATAAAAATAAAATGCTGATATATCTTGACGATATCCCTATGATGGATGCAAGTGTGGCAAGTATGCTTTATCAATATTCATTAATTAACATAGATTATATCGAAATTAATCAAAGTGGAATGGGTCAGGGTTTTATGGGCTCCAGAGGTACAATAAAAATTTATTCAGATTTCCAGGTTGGCGCAGAAAATAAATCTACCAGGAACAGGCTTCAAAAATTTGAATTTCCGGTTTCCTATGCAGTAAACAAAGAATTTTATGTCCCAAAATATTCCAATACTCGGGATGAATTCTTTCAGCAATATGGCGTGATCGACTGGAAAAGTAGCCTGGTTGCAGGAGAGAATGAAGATGTTAGCATTAGCTTCAAAAAACCTAAGGTAGACTTTAAAATGATCATTGAAGGGTTTACTGCTGGCGGAGATCTTATTTATGAGGTGAAATCGGTTTCTATTAATTAGCAGGATGATTACTTTTGGGAAATGCTGAAAATTGCCTTTCATCCTATCTACAAACATCCGTTACCTGAAGGTCATCGATTTCCCATGGAAAAGTATGATCTTCTGCCAAAACAGTTATTACATGAGGGTACCTGTGATGAAGATAATTTTTTTAAACCTGAATTCCCAGATCCTGGGCCTATCCTGAAGGTACATGAGGAGGACTATTTTAATCGTCTAAAAAATCTGGAATTAAGTAAAAAAGAGATCCGGGTTTCCGGTTTCCCATTGTCCCAGGCTCTAGTAGACCGGGAACAAATAATTGCAGATGGTACTATAAAAGCATGTGATTTTGCTTTAGAACATGGAATCTCCATGAATATTGCCGGGGGAACCCATCACGCTTTTTCTAACCGGGCAGAAGCTTTTTGTTTATTAAACGATCAGGCCATAGGAGCACGTTACCTTCAAAGTAAAGCTAAGGCAAAAAATATCCTGATCGTAGATCTTGATGTGCACCAGGGAAACGGAACTGCCGAGATCTTTAAGGATGATGCTTCGGTTTTTACTTTTTCCATGCATGGAAAGGGAAATTATCCATTCAGAAAGGAAAATTCAGATCTGGATATAGAACTTCCCGATGGCACTGGGGATAAAGAATATCTCAGAAAACTAAAAGCAACTCTCCCCGAACTTATTGAAAAGACAGCACCAGACTTTATTTTCTATCTCTGCGGCGTAGATATTCTGGATACAGATAAACTGGGGAGGCTTTCATGTAGCATTAAGGGTTGTAAAGAAAGGGACAAGTTCGTGCTTCAAACCTGTCATGATCTCAATATTCCCGTTGAATGCAGTATGGGTGGCGGCTACTCCAAAGAGATCAAATTAATTATCGAGGCACATGCGAACACCTATCGTCTGGCCCAGGAGATCTATTTTTGATTTTATCCAATCAAAATAGCTTATCATTAAACAAAACGCCGGTATTTAATAATATTACTTATATATTCGTAATAATCACATTTATTTATTACGAATGAAGTCACGCTCGAATGCCCAAACCTACTGGAGAGCAAATATTAAATATCTACTTATTCTGCTTTCTGTCTGGTTCATCGTTTCTTTTGGTGCCGGAGTTTTGTTCAAAGAATTTTTAGACCAATTTCGAATTTGGGGATTTAAACTAGGCTTCTGGTTTGCTCAGCAAGGTTCTATATACATATTCGTGATCCTGATCTTTGTTTATATCCACCTGATGAACAAACTGGATAAAAAGCACGGCTACAATGAATAATTTTTCTACCAATTAACCGAAGAAATATGGATGTACAATTATGGACCTGGATACTGGTAGGTTTAAGCTTCGCACTTTATTTTGGAATAGCCATCTGGGCCAGGGCCTCTTCAACTAAAGATTTTTATATCGCCGGAAGCGGGGTTTCTCCCCTGGCTAATGGTATGGCCACCGCAGCTGACTGGATGAGTGCAGCATCCTTTATATCCATGGCCGGGATAATTTCTTTTATTGGATATGACGGTTCTGTCTTTCTTATGGGCTGGACTGGTGGATACGTATTACTGGCGCTTTTGCTCGCTCCTTATCTTCGGAAATTCGGAAAATTTACAGTGCCAGATTTTATTGGTGATCGCTATTATTCAAATGCCGCTCGTACGGTAGCCATCATCTGTGCCCTGATCGTATCCTTTACCTATGTTGCCGGCCAAATGCGCGGAGTCGGGATCGTCTTTTCACAATTCCTTCAGGTAGAAATAACCAATGGTGTGATTATCGGAATGGCCGTGGTTCTGGTCTTTGCTTTCTTAGGCGGAATGAAAGGTATTACCTATACCCAGGTTGCCCAATATTGCGTACTGATCTTTGCCTTTATGGTTCCCGCGATATTCATTTCTATACAAATGACCGGAAACCCCATTCCACAGATCGGAATGGGATCACAACTAGAGAACGGCACATTCCTTCTCGATAAATTAGACAACCTGCATACTGAACTTGGTTTTAATGAATATACCAACGGATCTAAATCTACCTGGGATGTATTTGCAATAACTCTGGCTTTAATGGCCGGTACTTCAGGTTTACCACATGTGATCGTAAGATTCTTTACCGTACCTAAGGTAAGAGATGCCCGCAAATCGGCAGGATATGCACTTTTGCTAATCGCTGTACTTTATACCACTGCACCTGCGGTAGCGGTATTTGCAAGGACCAATTTGATCGAAACCGTAAAAGAAAAAGAATATAGCACTATGCCTGCCTGGTTCAAAAACTGGGAAAATACCGGACTTATTTCCTGGACCGATAAAAATAAAGACGGGAAGATACAGTACTCAAATTCAGATGCCGTTACTGGAAAACCTGAATTTACAGAAGAAAGAGGTAATTATAATGAACGATTAGTTTCCAATGCTACCAAAAGCAAAAATGAACTTTATGTAGATCGCGATATCATGGTACTTGCCAACCCTGAAATTGCCAATCTTCCCAATTGGGTGATCGCTTTGGTAGCCGCTGGTGGACTTGCGGCAGCCTTGTCAACCGCAGCCGGTCTATTATTAGTGATCTCTACTTCCATTTCTCATGACCTTTTGAAGAAACAATTAATGCCAGAAATTTCAGATAAACAGGAACTTCTCGCTGCCCGTATAAGCATTCTTCTGGCCGTAATGGTGGCCGGTCTTTTTGGAATCTATCCGCCAGGTTTTGTCGCTGCCGTCGTGGCCCTTGCTTTTGGACTTGCTGCGGCATCATTTTTCCCGGCGATCGTGCTGGGAATTTTTGATAAAAGAATGAATAAAGAAGGAGCCGTTGCCGGAATGGTAGTAGGAATTAGTATCATGCTATTTTATATGATAAGATTCAAAACGGGATTATTTGGAATTGAACCCCTTCCCTCATCTGAATGGTGGTTCGGCACCTCACCAGAAGGTTTTGGAGTGATAGCAATGGCACTTAATATCACTACTTCAATAATTATATCAAGGCTAACTCCGCCTCCACCTAAAGATGTTCAAAATATTGTTGAAGATATACGTATACCCTCGGGAGCCGGAGAGGCTTCGGAACATTAAAAAGAAAATTACTTATGGAAACCATACCAAAACTTACCTGCAGTTTAGGAGGTTTGAGGTTCTGGAATAATACTAATGATCTGGTGAAAAGGAATCCATACTTATTAAGTTAATTGTTCATCTGCCTGCCTTATCATATCCACATCGAAGTGAAATTCATATAAAATCGTATTATAGCCAACGTGCACCTTAGCTTTAAGGAAACTGGTATTCCCGGCTGTAACAAGTTTTGTATTACTCATGATCAATATCCTGGAATCATTAGAAGCCATCCCTTCTTTTTCATAACTAAGGGTGGGATCGTTAGGATTATTTGAAAGACCAAAATCTTTAGTCATAACTCTTACGATTCCATTAATAATTTTTCCTCTTCCATAACCAATATTATTTTAATTAACTGATTATCCATTTACTAAAATTTAAATAAGATAAATAGTGTATGGAAAAGTAGAACATTTCTTTATCAATATTTAATCCCTTGATTACAAGCTTAAAAAAGAATTAACCAAAAAAATCCCACCTGGTCAGGGTGGGATTTTCATATTGGATCTTATTATTTATTTCCTAATAATAAAAGTTCATTACAAACCACTTCGGTGATATATCTTTTCACCCCATCTTTATCCTCATAGCTTCTGCTGGTTAGTTTACCCTCGATCCCAATTTCTTTTCCTTTAGGAACATAATTTTCGATAAGCTCGGCTGTTTTTCCCCACGCCACAATATTATGCCATTGAGTATCGGTGATCTTTTCACCTTTTGCATTCTTATAACTTTCGTTGGTAGCAACTGAGAATTTAGCCAGTTTCTTACCCGATTCAAGATTTAGTATTTCAGGATCATTACCTACATGCCCAATCAATTGTACTGTGTTTCGTAAAGTGCTCATAACTATAGAATTTATTGCAGTTGAAAATCATTCGTTCATTTCAACAGGACAAATATGTGACGCTTTAAAACCTGAATTCGTCTGAAAAACATTTGTATCTGTTTACTTGCGTTTGTAAACGTTTGAAAACGACTAATAAATAAATCTAGTCCCCAACTAATAAAATTCGCAGTGTTATTTTATTTTTAGCTTTTCAAATAATTCGAAATGAACAATCGTAAAATCAGTAATAAATTCAGGGTATATCACAGATATCTAGGTTTCTTTCTAGCCGGGATTATGGCCATGTATGCCATTAGCGGGATCGTTTTGATCTTTAGAAGCACCGATGCTTTTAAAGTTGAAAAAACAGTCGAAAAGGAAATTGCCAGCGGAACAAGCGAAGAACAGATAGGGAAAATACTTCGAATAAGAGATTTTAAGATAGATCGCACCGAAGGAGATAAAGTATATTTTGATCAGGGTGTATTAGATAGAACTACGGGGATCGCTACTTATAAAGTGAAGGAATTGCCCTTTATCCTGGATAGTTTCACTAAGCTACATAAAGCCAATACCAACCGGCCACTTTTCTTTCTGAACATTCTTTTCGGGCTTTGTCTTTTATTTTTTGTTGTCTCAGCCTTCTGGATGTTTATGCCTTCTACTAAGATCTTTAGAAAGGGAATTCTCTTTACTGTGGGAGGAATCATTCTAACCCTTTTATTATTATTCGTATAGTCATGAGTATCGAAAAAGCATACAACGATTGGTCGTCTCAATATGATTCCAACAAGAACAAGACCCGGGATCTTGATCAAAAGGTTACGCAAGAGATCCTGAATACTATAGACTTCAGGTCTGTTTTAGAACTAGGCTGTGGTACAGGTAAAAACACCGAATGGCTTCAAACCAAAGCTTCCCAGATCCTGGCGGTTGATTTTTCTGAAGAAATGCTGGCTATCGCAAAAAAGAAGATAAGCAGTGAAAATGTCATTTTTCAAAAAGCCGATATTACCAAAAAATGGGACTGGACCTCGGAAAATTTTGACCTTATTACCTGTAATCTCATCCTGGAGCATATTGAGGATCTCGATCATATTTTCGACCAGGCATTTTCAAAACTAAAAGCCGGAGGACATTTCTTCATTTCAGAATTACATCCCTTTAAACAGTATAAAGGCACCAAAGCGAGATTCAATTCCGGTGAAAAATTAATAGAGCTTGAGACTTTTACTCATCACGTTTCAGATTTTATAGATTCCGCATTGGATGCAGGGTTTAAATTCAACCAGCTTAAGGAATGGTTTGATGAAGATAAAAATAGCCCACCACGAATTCTAAGTTTGTTGTTCCAAAAACCATGATCATTTTCCGGTTAAAGCTTTTTGAAGATTAATGTTATTTTAGAAACAGCTAAATGCTAATTTGAGTTGATGCTTGTTTTTCTAAAATTTTATACGCAACCTTTATTAGATTTTACCATCTTAGTACTATAAACCAGCTTCTTAATTTTAAAAAGAACCGGTGTATGCTTACTAACGATCCATGTTTTCGCTTTTAACTAACCAGTTAATTATATGGTTATAATGCATTTTCAGGAAAAATCTAATAACCTTTGAAACGAGGGAAATAGGAACTCCAGAGAATTCAAACCGCAATAGAATACCCTAAACAAAAAACTAACTTTTAAACTTATTCATGAAAAATTTCCTTAGATCATTTCTTTTTTTAGCCGTAATCGTAGTGCAATCCTGTAGCGATAATGAAGACACAGATTGCTCCACTGTTTCCTGCGACCAGCCTGGCGCTATACTTGAATTCAAGATCGTGGATATTGAAACCGGAGACAATATTGCCGGAACCATCATTTCTGGCCAGGCCATTGAAGTGATCAATACCTCCACAACTTCTGAAGCATCTTATGATTTCAATACTAATAATGATATCAATACTTTAAGAATTAACATTATTAACAGCGGTAATTACCTCATAAAATATGGGACAGAGGAAATTTTTAACCTCACAGTCGATGCAGAGTTGCAAAACGGAGATTGCTGTCCTTTTATTAGATTAAATGAAATAAGTATTGAAGGTGCTGAATATGAACTTGATGAAGAGACTGGTGTTTATACTATCAAAAAGAATATAAAAACACACTTAATAACCGGGGAAAGCCTTGAGAACTATCATGCTTTTTTTGAAAATTCACAGCTGCAGATCAAAGCTGAAGAGGAATCACATGTAAATACAGAATCTTTAGATATAGACGTGGTAATGGGTGATAAGCTTGTTTTTAAGTTATTGACTTATGAAGACCCGGAAGAAACAGTTGCCGATGACGAGATCACAAGAATAGTCTATTTTGAAATAGATCCTGAAGCTACAGAATTCACGCTTAATCCCGATAATTTTGAAGAAGCCAACGCGATTATAGGCCTACTGTCCAGTACCAGCTTTATAAAGCCAATCGAGAGCGGGGAAATTACCGGAAGTAAAATATCTGGTAATGAATGGCAGGTGGAAGTTAAGGCTGCCGTAGGTGAAGAAGGTGAAACCTTCAGTATTCAGGTAGAAGAGGCAAAAAAAGCCTTTAACAAAAGTACATATGAGGATGTATGGATGCCTATCTATCGAACGCATGTTTTTAATTAGTTGATTTTCACGCTTCCGGATAAAATAGTTTTTAGCTATATTTCCTTATGGAAAAATCTTGTCCGGAATGCGGAGAAAAAATTATTGGTAGAACCGATAAGAAATTCTGCAGCGATTATTGCCGAAATGCCTATCACAATAAGGCCAATAAAGACACCACCAATCTTATTAGAAACACCAATAACCAATTAAGAAAAAACCACCGTATCCTGGAAGAACTGAACCCAAATGATAAAACTTCGGTTCCAAGATCTAAATTAGTATCCAAAGGTTTCAATTTTGAATTATTTACCAGCATCTATACTACCAAAACCGGTAACCAGTATTTCTTTGTTTACGACCTAGGATACCTCAAGCTGGAAAATGATTTTTATGCTTTGGTTCGAAGGAATTAGCATTTTTTTGAGAAAAGTTTCAGTATACCATTCTTAACTTATGGAACATGAAACAGTATTTAATAATAGTATTCCTAATATTTACACCTCTAACTATGCTAACACAATCTCTATCTGAATATCAATGGAAAAACAGGTTAATTGTTGTTTTTACGGAGTTAGAAAATTCTCAGGACTATCAGAAACAGATGGAAGTAATAAATGAGGACCAGAAAGGTTTAAGCGATCGTAAACTAAAAGTGATACACGCCATCCCCGGTAAACACCAAACCGTTTTTCCGGATAGCTCAGCCTGGCAAAATTCAAACCTGTACCAAGAAAAAGAATCTAAAACTGATTTTGAAGTGATACTTATTGGACTGGATGGCGGAGTCAAATTAAGACAATCAAAACCTGTTGAGACCAAACAGTTATTCGGTCTCATAGATTCCATGCCGATGCGGCAGGCAGAAATGCGCAGAAATAAGAATTAATCTTTAAAAAGATTTGTCTTATGATTGCCGAAGATCGATGTTGAATGTATTCCAGAATTCAGCATTAAATTCCACCCGGTCTATCACCGTTTGCTCTTCATCTCCATAAAATTCATATTCGATCTCTTCTACATCCTCCAGTTCATGGTCGTATAAATAGGAATTATTTTCGAAAGTACTGTAGTTAATTTTCCCATCCTTCATTTTCCTTTCTTTATAAGTTCTATTAAAATACGCTGACGGATAATATTTTCCGTTCACAATTTTATTATAATATGATATATATTCTTCCTTAATGGTAACGCTTACCTCATCCTTATAGTCTCCCGTCTTTTTATGGTATTTTTCTATTTCTTCTTCATCTAAATGGGTTTCCCAGGTTTCTTCAACTCTTATAATCGCAAAATTCTGTTTATCTATATACACCTTTCCGGAATATTCAGTAGGATATCCTCGATTTGTATAATTCCATCTATTGCGGCCTGTTCTAAAGGAAATAATATAAAGTCCTTTATTCTCAGCAAGATCTGAGCTCACAAATTCGAGATCGAATTTCTTATATTTCCTCTTATGAAGAATATTGGAATACCTGATAGCATCTTCTCTATACCTAAAAAGCTGTTCCGTAAATTTTAATGAGCCATTAAAAAGGTTCTTATTCCACCTGGTTTGTTCCACCCTCATGGTTGCTCTATGATCTGATGAAAAACCGTGAGCATGATTTTTAGTAATGAGATCCAGGTCTAACTTGGTTTCATCATTAAGGTTAATAATGGAATTACTATACCGGTAATAATTGAAATCCTCATCGGTATGATTATCGTACTTACTTTTAACTGCCTTTTTCAATACAGATAATGGCGTTAAATGAGCTGTGATGACCACTTCTCCAAGACTTTCAAAACTGGGAGTTAAATAGGTTTTATCCTTTAGTTTTTTTAATTCGATAGTACTGGCTTCAAATCCCATGGAGGATATTTCTGCGGAAGCATTATCGAACATTCTCTGGTTTACCGTTAGGGTAAAATAGCCATTTTCATCTGCTACCCGGTACAACTCCTGTTCCTTTAAAATGATATTTGCAAAAGAAACCGGCTCATTAGTATCAGAATCCAGGATCCTTCCGGTTAAGGTTATCAAATTCTTTTGAATCTCTTTCTGAATTGCTTTTTCTCCCTCCTTCTTTTTGATCAACTCTTCCTTTTCGTCTAGCATTTCCAGATCTTTTTTCGGTAATGTTGAATGTTTAAAAAATACATAACCATCATGCACCTCATCCATTCTTATCTCAAAGAAATCTTCATAACTAAGCAGCCTGGTTTTCTGCATCTTTTTCATGGCCTGCTGGTCACTACTAACAAATAAATAATCCTGACCATTCTTCTTTATTTTATCTTCAAAAGAGCCTTTTAAAACTGGCGTTTGATGCCATTTTTTATGAAATAATGAATCATTTGCATGAATGGTAGCCAGGCTATATACCTTTTCAGCTAATTCTCTCTTAATGTGATTTCCCATGGAAACAAATTCTTCAGCAACCGGCATATCAATACTGCTGTTATTACTCATAACATGGATATTATCTGCCCATATCATTATCTTCTCATTAGGAGTTCTGTCCAGGTAGGCTAAAAAATTATCGGCCATCTGTTTATCCCTGAGGTTTTGGCCTTTATTAATGAATGCTGTTGTTGAATCTATATCTAAAACGGTATTAGCGTCCCGAGCCTGGGTAAGTAGATTTTTAGAGAAATGTTTCCAGTGAAAATTTTTATCTGAAGGTTCTAATTTTGAGATTTTACTAATTATTCGATTCAGCTGCTTCTCAAAATCTCCGAATTTGATATCATAATCCTCATAGGAGTAATTTTCCAGAATACCTTCCATCACAATGCCCATTTCATCCTCATCAAGCTTTATCGAAATATTTTGATCTTCACAATAATCGAAGAAATCATCAATAAAAGTCGAGGTATTCATTACCTGGGAATCAAAACCAATGACCTTTAGATCATTATTATCAATATACCTCACAAGTCTCTGAAACTCTTCGGTATTAGACCAGACGCCGAATATGGCATTATTGAACTTGACCGGATCGAAACCTTCCTGGTTCATTTTCCAGATATCATACATCGAAGATTCCATAGCGAAAGTTGCATACCCCAATTCTTGATGGAGATACTCTACCACCCGGGCCTTCATTTCAAATATGTTGCCGTACATATGGGTTTGCTCTCCGAGCATTACTACCTGCTTACCTTTCAGTTCTTCTTCCAGGAAATGTAAATCTGAATAGTCATTAGAATCAGGAGGAAGCAGTTCAATAGTTTTTATTTCCTGGGCATTTAAAAAAGGGAAAATGATTAACAGGCAAGTAGTTATGATATTTTTCATGTAGAATTGGGAGTAATTAAGAATCAAATAGAAAAATCAGAACCTTAGGTCCTGATTTTATTTTAACGTTTAGAGGTAAAAATTATTTCGGAAGATATTTAATTCAATTGAAATAATGGAAGATTTCTAGATTTTATGGTCTATTTAATTATGAAAAAAAGCAGGGAAATTATAACAAAAAAAGCCTTTGAGAACAAACAGTTGTTCGATCTCATAGATTCCATGCCGATGCGGCAGGCAGAAATACGCAGAAAAATTAATTAACGGGTCCAGGTCTGAGCCCTTAATTTAATGGCTGCATGAAGTACATCACGCTGACTGATTTGACCTATAAGTTTTCCATTCTCCACGATAGGAAATCTTCTGAATTTTAGTTCGGTAAATTTATTGGCGGCTTCCAGCACATTCATATTTCCATCAATAGTGATTACATCTCTATTCATTCGTTTACCCACTGTTAGGTCACTCATTGGCATATTATAGTAACGGCTTTCAGAGATCTGTTTCATACAATCGCCTTCCGAAATCATCCCTAGTAATTCGTTTGCATCATTTACGATACAGCCACCGGAAATTCCATGCTTAATTAGTTTTTCCATAACATCCATGATGTTTTCATGTTCCCTGAAGGTAACCAGGTTCGTTGCCATGTAATCTTTTACCGAAATTGGTAGTTCAGCAGGTTTCTCAGGAGCTGCCCGCTTACCCATAAAACTTTTGATTCCCATATTATAAGTTTTTGATTCTTAATTACTTAAATATAATGAATTTTAGATTATAAGTTGGTTATCTAAAATCTTTGCTGTTAAATCAAAAACTTATTTAACTTTAAGACTTTTGAATCCGAATCATGAATAACCGACTTACCGGCTTAATCGCCTTTCTCCTTATCATCCTTGCGGTTTGGCTTAATTTCAATTTTGATCAGCCAGATTTTGATCCTGAAGAAGATCCTTCTCTAATGGAATTCTCTACCGCAAGAGCCTTTGAACATGTAGAAGAAATCGCTCAGAAACCGCATTATGTGGGAAGTGCAGAACATAGTATAGTAAGAAATTATATTGTAGACAGGCTGCAGAATATGGGTCTTGAAGTTCAAACCCAGGAAGCCTATAATCTAAATAAAAATGGAGTTCTGGTTAAGCCTCAGAATATTCTGGCAAGAATAGAAGGCTCAGGCGATGGAAATGCACTGGTTTTAATGACCCACTACGATTCTGCCATGCATTCCTCCTACGGCGCAAGTGATGCAGGTAGTGGTGTAGCTACAATTCTGGAAGGAATACGTGCATTCCTGGAAAAGAATAGTGAAATTAAAAATGACATAATACTGCTATTCACTGATGCTGAGGAACTCGGCTTAAATGGTGCTAATCTATTTATCAATGATCATCCCTGGGCAGAAGATGTAAAACTAGCTCTGAACTTTGAAGCTCGTGGTAGCGGAGGGAATCCATTTATGTTATTGGAAACCAACGGTAAAAATGCTAAAATGATCGAGGCTTTCCAGGAAGCCGGAGTTGAATTTCCAGTAGCGAATTCACTTGCCTATAGTATCTATAAAATGCTTCCAAATGATACCGATCTAACGGTCCTGCGGGAACAGGGAAATATAAACGGATATAATTTTGCTTTTATTGATGATCATTTTGATTATCACACCGCTAACGACGTTCCTAAAAACCTGGACAAGGAAACCCTGGCCCACCAGGGAAGTTACTTGATGCCATTACTTAACTATTTCAGTAATTCGGATATGTCAAATCTGTCCAGTGACCGGGATCGAAGCTAGTTCAACCTGCCATTTGGAGAATTTGTGGAATACCCGTTTAGTTGGATCAATCCGATGTTAATTCTCGCGATCATTCTTTTTATAATCCTGGTAATTTATGGTTTAAAAAGAAAAACGCTAGATGCCATGGGTATACTAAAAGGATTCATACCATTGATCTTAAGCCTGGTATTTTCAGGCTTGCTGGTTTGGGCTTTCTGGAAATTCTGCATGTTTATCTATCCGGAATATTCTGAAATGGAGCATGGTTTTACCTATAACGGGTACTGGTATATTAGCCTGTCTATCTTCCTGGCCCTTTCCGTATGTTTTATGACCTATCATTTGCTAAGGAAAAGCTTGAGAACAGCCTCAGTTTTTATTGCGCCATTAGCTTTCTGGCTATTTATATGTGCCGTCCTATCGGTTTATCTGAAAGGTGCCTCCTATTTCATAATCCCGGTTTACTTTGGTTTAGTACAGCTGTTCGTAATGGTAAGACAGGAAAAACCAAACCGGATCTTAATGGTATTACTTTCCTGCCCTTCAATTTTCATATTACTACCATTTATTTGGAGCCTGCCCGTTGCCCTTGGATTAAAAATGCTATTTGTTACGGCCATACTTACCAGTCTTTTATTTTTCTTTTTCCTGCCTTTGTTCGGATATTTCAGGCGACTGAAGTCTTTCGCGGTACTTTGTTTTCTGGTATTTAATGTACTGGTATTCGTAGCTCATTATTATTCAGATTTTAGCCTGGAAAGACCAAAACCAAACAGCCTGGTATATCTTCAGGATCTCGATAAAAACACCTCAACCTGGTATTCCTATGATAAAATGGTAGATGAATGGACTTCTGAATATTTTGGTAATGATCCTGTAGTTTTTTCAAATACAGAATCAACTTTTAGCAGTAAATACGGAAGTAATTTTACATTCAAGACTGAAGCTCCTTCTATAGAAATTCCTGAGCCGGGAATCCTTCTCGAAAAAAATCCAGGAGATAGCCTTAACCTGAATAGTTATTCCCTAAAGATCGCACCAAACAGACAGATAAATAAAATGGAGCTTTTTGAGCTTAAGGATGTTGATTTTAAAGAATTCAGGGTAAACGGATTGGAAGCCGATGAAGTTAAACTTGGTGAAAATGCATTTCATATGTTCAAAAGACGTTGGAAAGAGCGGTTATTGACCTATTATGCCTCCAATCAGGATACTTTAAGAATAGAATTCAGTATTAAAAAAGGAGATGAGCCAGAATTTGTTCTTTACGAGTCTTCTTACGACCTTATCGGCCATGATGAATTAAAGGTAAAGGAGCGTAACAAAAATATGATCCCCAGGCCTTTTGTACTGAATGATGCAACGATCTTGAAGAAAACAATAAGGATAAACGAATAGGATGAAAATAGCAGTATTAGGGTGTGGTTGGCTTGGAATGGAACTGGGACGGAGATTACGTGAGGAAAATCACGAAGTAAGAGGCTCGGTGACCAGGCACGAGAGAATGCAGGAAGTCCGGGCTGCCGGGATTGTCCCCTACTCTATTAAATTATTCGAAAAAGGTATACAGGGAGATATTCGTTCATTTCTATCCGGAGTAAATATCCTTATCGTAGATATTCCGCCGGGGCTAAGGAAAAATCCGGAAGTGGATTTTGTAAAAAAGATCAAAAAGCTTATTCCACATATAGAAAAATCATATTTGAAAAAAGTGATCTTTACAAGTTCCACTTCGGTTTATGAAGATCAGGAAGGAATTCCAACCTATGATGAGAGTTCAGAAACAGATAACTCGAACAATATCTCTGTTCAACTTAGAAATACAGAATTACTTTTTCTGAACAACGAGAAGTTCAATGCTTCAATTTTAAGGTTCGGAGGCTTGATAGGACCAGAAAGACATCCTGTGAAATATCTTTCGGGTAAAAGCGGAATTAAGAATCCTGACGCTCCGGTAAACCTGGTTCATCAGGAAGACTGCATCAAAGCTGTTCTAAAAATAATGGAAAAGGAAAAAGACAATTCGGTTTGGAATGTAGTTTTCCCGGAACACCCCTCAAAACAGGACTATTATACGAGGATCGCCAAATCAAGAGATCTGGCAAAACCAGAATTTGACCTTTCCTCAAATTCGAAAGGAAAAAAGGTCAGTTCTAAAAAGCTTCAGGACGAACTGAAATTTGATTTCTCTCAATCTATCTGGTAAATTACTTTGAATAAGCTTCCTGGTAAGGAGACCAGATCTCATACATAGGATCACCTTTGGAGCTTTTTCCCGAATGATGCCATTCGCCGTCTTTAACTTCGAAATCAAACCCCAGACTGGCACCAACTCTATCTTTATTCCTGGAGAAAAACTTAATATTCTCGGTATATTTTCCATTCTCAGCGGTATAGGTTCCACCTCCGGTCCCATAGAAATCTCTGGTGGCAGAATTGAATGCTACCCATTGAAAACGGCCACCTCCAAGTATTTTTATAGTTCTTCTTTCTCCCGGTTGCATCCGGTTCATTTCACCATCACGCTCTCTTCCCGTAATTACCCAGTTGCCATTTAGGTCATTTTTAGTTGCAGAGATACGTTCCCATACCTGTACCTCGGTCACATTATTGACCTTGATCTTATCATCTGTTTGAAAAGTAAGTTTTGGATTTAGTGTCTCCCCGATCATTTCGGGAGCTTTGGTATTAAAATCTAAGGTAGTCTTATAATCTTCTCCCGGAGTATATTCTCCGCCCAAAGCCCAAAGGAATTCATTTGATCCTTTTTCCTTAGCTCCTTCAGCAAAATAATTATCCTGGTATATTCTTACGACTTCCTTCTCGGTAACTTCCTTTCCATTTTCTTCGATCAGTTTCCAGGAACCTTCGAGAGATTGAGAGAACACACCCGAGGAGATCATTAACATTACAATTATGGCGAGTTTTTTCATAATTTATAAAAATTGGTTTCTATAAATTTAAAAAGATACCAGCACAATTCCGTTAAAGCTTTACTAAGCTATTCTTTCTTCTCCCCGTATTTATCATACTCGGGATAAAGGAAATTATTATAAGGAAACCTGGTAATATGTATCTCACGCACAGCTTCGTATACCTTTCTGCGGAAATCTTCCATATTCTCTTTATTTAAGGCTGAAATAAACAAGGCATTATCATCGCCCACTTTGTTCATCCAGGTCTTTTTCCATTCCTTCAGAGTATAATGAGCCGAAGTTTTCTCTGTAATTAAATCGTCCTCATCGATCTTTTCCGGTTCATAGGCATCGATCTTATTAAAAACCATGATCGTGGGTTTACCCAGGGTTTCGATTTCGGTTAGAATCCGGTTTACTGAATCTATATGGTCTTCAAAGTTAGGATGTGAAATATCTACCACATGCAGTAGCAGGTCTGCTTCCCTTACCTCATCAAGGGTCGATTTAAACGACTCTACAAGCTGCGTAGGCAGTTTCCTAATAAATCCTACCGTATCACTTAGAAGAAACGGCAAATTGCGTATAACTACCTTTCTTACCGTAGTATCTAAAGTGGCGAAGAGCTTGTTTTCAGCAAAAACATCACTTTTACTAATAACGTTCATCAGGGTAGATTTTCCAACATTGGTATACCCAACCAGGGCAACCCTTACCAGCTGGCCACGGTTCCCTCGCTGAACTTCCATTTGTTTATCTATGGTTTCCAGCTTCTTTTTAAGAAGAGAAATCTTATCACGAACGATCCTACGGTCGGTTTCGATCTCGGTTTCACCCGGTCCACGCATTCCAATACCCCCACGCTGTCTCTCAAGGTGAGTCCACATCCCGGCAAGTCTTGGCAGTAAATATTCATATTGTGCCAGTTCTACCTGGGTACGGGCATAACTGGTTTTAGCTCTCTGGGCGAAAATATCCAGAATAAGACCGGTCCTGTCCAAGATCTTACATTTTAGGATCTTTTCAATATTTTTCTGCTGAGCAGGTGAAAGTTCATCATCAAAGATCACCGCTCCAATATCATTTTCAGCAGCAAACTCCTTCACATCGTTCATCTTTCCTGAACCAATAAAGGTTTTAGGGTCCGGACGATCCAAACGCTGGGAAAATCTCTTTATAACTTCTCCTCCGGCGGTATAGGTGAGGAACTCCAGTTCATCAAGATATTCCTCGAGTTTATCCTGGTCCTGATCCTTGGTTACTATCCCAACCAGTACAGTTCTTTCGTAAGCTAAATCGGTCTTTTCAATCATAAATGCAAAGGTAATCAATAGAAAGCTATCAGTTTGAAACTGAAAATACTTCAACAAAAATTTAACTGAAAAAGGGCCCGCAATTTTGCGGACCCTTGTAATCTTATATAATTAATTCTTTTAGAATCCAAAATTTACTCCCAGACCAAAAACTTCCCTAATCTGAAATGCCCCTACGGCATTGTCATCATAGATCGCCTGGAAAACCAGGTTTGCAGATAGATAGTCATTGATTCCCATTTCCACATTCAAAAGGTAATCTATATCTATATTTCCAGGCTTGTCCAGGTAGTTTGAGTAAAGGGAAAGTGTATGCTCCATAGCCACATTTTCCATTATCTGATATTTCGAATATCCACTTAAGGAAGCACCAAGTTCAAATCTCATCGTTTTCCCCTCATCTACACCAAAATAATCGCCATCAACATATCCCGGTGCGGTGGTAAAATCTTTGCTTACAAAAATAAACCTGGCAGTTGCCGGCGCAAAATTCACAAAAAGATCGTCGCTTTTCTTCCACATGATCCCAGGACCGGTTTGCAAATAGGCTGGTGACATAAAATCTGATATCTCTGTCCTGGTAGTCTCCCCGGTGTCAGGATCCTCATTAAACTCGTAACCCTTATCAAATTGAGTTCTGAAATTCAGGAACCATGAGTAGAAAAAATTAGATTCCTGGATCTCCTTTCCTGCAATAGAATTGAATTCCAGCCTGTCACTGGTTTTCCGGGTGAACTCATCATCCTTCACTTTAGTCAAACCATAATTGGCAAAAATCCTGTTATTCCAGGTAAAATCATCCATTTTATAGTTGAACTGGTAATCTACAGAAAGGTTACCTGCGATACTGGAAGTACCTCCACCTGTCCATTCTTTGTTGAATGCCGACTGGTTGAAAAGCAACTGAACGTTTCCTTCTTTTCTCCAGCCGTTCGGGATAGTATCTGTTTCTTCCTCCTCTTGCGCAAATGCAATTCCAGTACTAAGGAGCAATGAAAAAGCTAATAGTAAAGTTTTTTTCATATTTAGTTTTTTGGTCGTTTATATAATGGAACAGATGAACATGCTTCACCATACATTAAGCTTCTCACAACGGGCTGAAGCTTTTTGATCAGGAAAATATACGCATTTTTTGGAACTGGTTTATTTGAACAACCCTTAACAATTACAGGTTTATCCTTTAAATCTGAAACATCCATGCTTTCGATGACCTCCTGATAGAGGTGACTCTCGAGATTTTCAAGATCACCAATCACCACTTTTTTTGCATACGGTTCCAGGTAACTGCTTATAAGCATATAGGCCCAGGCAGGCACAATAGCATCTGTAGAACAATTCAATGCTACGAATTGATCTTTATATTGTGACCAGTCATGCGCTTTTGCGTGGTCTCTAAAATCTTTTTCCTTTAACACGAATCCCTCAAAAAGCCATTGACTTAGATCAAAAAGAAACCTTTGACCTTTTGGATAATAATCCTCCAGGTTAAAGGTTATCAGTTTACTTTGAGCGACCCTATTTACGATCTCTTCCGGCATAATCTTTATTTATAAAAGTCCCAGCTCCAGCTTGGCGCCTTCACTCATAAGGTCCTGGCTCCAAGGCGGATCAAATGTGATCTCTACTTCGGCATCTTTTACCATATCCAGAGACTTCACCTTTTCTTCAACCTCCAGTGGTAAAGTTTCGGCTACAGGACAGTTAGGCGTAGTAAGCGTCATTAAGATCTTCACATCATAATCTGTACTCACCATCACATCATAAATAAGCCCAAGCTCATAGATATCTACCGGGATTTCCGGGTCATAGATCGTCTTAAGCACAGTAACGATCTTTTCTCCTAATTCCTGTGTATTTATTTCCTGTTCCATTTTAATTCAATTGAGTTTGGTATGCCACGGCATACATTTTAAGTTGTTTGATCATACTAACCAATCCATTCGCTCTTGTTGGAGAAAGATGCTCTTTCAATCCAATTTCATCAATGAACTTTGTATCAGCTTCAATGATCTGTGAGGGATGCTGATCGGAAAAAACACGAATAAGGATCGCTACGATCCCCTTGGTAATAATCGCATCACTGTCTGCTGTAAAAGCCAGTTTATCTCCTTCCAGTTCAGCATGTACCCAAACTTTACTTTGACAGCCTTTGATAAGATTTTCATCGATCTTATATTTCTCGTCGATAAGAGGCAAAGATTTACCCAGCTCTATCATATATTCATAGCGCTGCATCCAGTCATCGAACATTGCAAACTCATCGACTACTTCCTGTTGTTTTTCCTGAATCGTCATAAATCAATTTTAGGCAAAAGTACAATAACAAGAAGTGCTATTCAACATTTTCTGCCAATCTTAAGATAGCCTCAACTAATGGTTTCACTTCTGCCGGTGGATTACCATGATCAAACGAATTAGTCTTATAAACCGTATCATTCTTACGCAGGCTTAAGATCGCATGCAGGGCACGGTCTGAAGCCCTGGAATCTGTAGGTGCATCCAATTGACTCATCTTTGAAGCATCCATATTTTTAGCGATTTCGATCAAAGAATTCCACTCTTTTGAAGTTATATTATTGGAGTTTTCGTTAGAATTCAGACCTGTACTTTTCACCTTAACATTATCTGGCGTCACGACATACATAGTAGAAGAGCCTCTGGTAAAAGTTTCATAGCTAAAAGAATCTATGGAGTTCATTTCCTGATTTGAACAGGTGTTCGCAGAAAAGAACATAAGTATAATGGTTAAAATGGAAATTTTCATATTTCTGATTGTAATTGATAAACGGCATATTACAAAAAAAGGCACCACATGGGTGCCTTTTTAAATTATTATTAACTGATAGAAATGGTTACTGAAGCATCATTTTGGCTTTCTTCAAAGCTTCAATAAAAAGATCTATTTCATGAAAAGTATTGTAGAATGAGAAAGATGCCCTGACAGTTCCCGGGATCTTATAGAAATCCATAATAGGTTGTGCACAATGATGCCCTGTACGTACGGCAATCCCCATCTTATCTACAAGGGTACCTATATCATATGGATGAAGACCTTCAATATTAAATGAGATCACGGCAGTTTTCTTTTCTGCTTCACCATAGATCTTCATTCCGTCGATCTCCTTTAATTTTCCAGTAGCGTACTCCAGAAGTTCATGTTCATATGAAGCGATCTTATCGAACCCAATATTGTTCATATAGTCCAATGCAGCCCCAAAGGCAATACCTCCACAAATATTAGGAGTCCCAGCTTCGAATTTATGAGGAAGTCCCGCATAAGTGGTCTTTTCAAAAGATACAGTAGCGATCATTTCACCACCTCCCTGATAAGGAGGCAGTTTTTCCAGCCACTCCTCTTTTCCATAAAGAACCCCAACTCCCGTTGGTCCACACATTTTATGAGCCGAAACCACATAGAAATCCACATCCAGCTCCTGCACATCTGCTTTGATATGTGGCGCTGCCTGAGCTCCGTCAATCAAAACTGCCGCATCTACCGAATGAGCTTTATCGATTATAGATTTAATCGGATTAACAGTTCCCAGTGCATTCGAAACATGATTAAGAAAAACCAGTTTCGTTTTAGGACCGATCATTTTCTCAAATTCTGAGTAAATAAGCTCTCCGGTCTCATTCATTGGGATAACCCTCAATTTGGCACCAGTCTTTTCACAAAGCATTTGCCATGGAACGATATTGGAATGGTGTTCCATTGCAGATACCAGGATCTCGTCTCCTTCTTTCAGGATGGATGAAAATCCATTCGCCACTAAATTGATCCCATGGGTAGTCCCAGACGTAAATATGATCTCATAGGCCTTTTCCGCATTAAAATGCTTCTGGATCTTTATCCTGGCCTGCTCATATTTATCTGTCGCTTCCTGGGAAAGGGAATGTACGCCTCTATGAATATTGGCGTTATAATTCGAATAATAATCCACGATCACATCCATCACCTGCTTAGGGGTCTGGGCAGTGGCCGCATTATCAAAATAAACCAAAGGATAGCCATTAACCTTGCGGCTTAAAATTGGAAAATCCTCACGAATTTTTTCAACCTCAAAAGTCTTAGCCTGGGTTTGCTGACTCATCCTTTATGTTTTTTTTGATTATATATTACAGGTTAAAGCCTAGTTCCACTTCAAGTTTGGAAGCGATAAGCTTATTGATCCTTTTCTTAACTTCAGGAATCTTTACACTTTCCAGTACATTATTAGCGAAAGCATACATCATTAATCCACGGGCTTCCTTTCTTGGAATTCCTCTGGATTGAAGATAAAATAATGCCTCTTCGTCCAGCTGCCCTATAGTACACCCGTGACTACAAGCCACATCGTCTGCAAAGATCTCTAACTGAGGTTTAGAGTTGATGGTCGCCTTATCATCTGCCAATATATTGTTATTGGACTGGTAAGCATTCGGGTTCGGAGCGTCCGGCGCAACCAGGACTGTACCGTTGAAAACACCTGGAGAGCTATCACCATAAATTCCTTTATAATCCTGGTGACTTTCACAATTAGGCTGAATATGATGCACCAGCGTATTATGATCTACATGCTGTTTACCTTCAATAATAGTAACTCCTTTCATGGTAGAATCTATACGTTCCCCATTCTGATAGAAATTAAGGTTATTTCTGGTAAGTTTTCCTCCAAATGAGAAAGTATGAATAGAAACATTACTTTCATCTTTCTGGTCGATAAAAGTGTTATCTATAAGTGAGGCTGAAGATTTATCATTCTGGATCTTATAATAATCCACCACAGCTCTGCGATCTGCAAAAATTTCGGTCACCGAATTGGTAAGTACAGGATGATCTGTAAGACTCTGATGTCTTTCAATGATCTGTACATGAGAATTCTCATCTACAACCACTAGATTTCGAGGTTGCAATAACAATGAAGATTCGTTTCCGGTAGCAAAATTGATGATCTGGATCGGCTTATCAGCCAGTTTATTCTTATGAATATGAATAAATGCTCCCTCTCTTGCAAAAGCAGTGTTCAGAGAATTAAGACCCGATTTTGGCGCTACTTTATTATAGTAGTTATCGATCACCGGGCGATATTTATCTTTATTCAATGCCGAAGACATCAAACACACATCGATCTTATCGTGAGTGGTTTGTGAAAGGTGTGAGGAATAAATTCCATCGATAAATACCAGATCATAGGTATCTATGTCATGAATAAGATACTTCTTAATATCACGATATTCTATAGCATCTTCTTTCTTTGGAAACACACTATAATCGTGTTTTAGAAGAGAGTTTAGTGAGGTATATTTCCAGTTCTCATCTTTTCTATTTGGGAAACCAAGTTTCTCAAAGTCTTTGATAGCCTGATTTCTGATAGTATCTATATTATCAGAATCCACACCTTCTTCAAAGGCGAAAAATGATGAGATCAATTTATCTTTTAATTCCATTTTATTCTAATTTCATGTTAAACAATCAAAATTCGATAAACTGAATTTTAAACTGTTTTTTCCGGCTTTACCCAATCGTAACCTCTTTCTTCAAGTTCATGTGCAAGTTCCTTGCCTCCAGATTTAACGATCTTACCATCTACAAGCACGTGCACTACATCTGGTACGATATAATTCAATAATCTCTGGTAGTGAGTAATTAAAAGAACAGCATTGTCTTCTCTTCTTAGTTTATTCACTCCGTTCGCCACTACTTTAAGGGCGTCGATATCCAAACCTGAATCGGTTTCATCAAGAATTGAAAGTTTTGGATCTAACATCGCCATCTGGAAGATCTCGTTACGCTTCTTCTCTCCACCTGAAAATCCTTCATTAAGAGAACGAGATAGGAATTTTCTATCGATCTCCAACATTTCAGATTTTTCACGAATAAGCTTTAGCATTTCATTTGCCGGCATATCCTCTTTTCCTTGAGCCTTGCGATTCGCGTTGATCGCTGTCTTGATAAAGTTCGTTACAGAAACACCAGGGATCTCTACAGGATACTGAAAAGAAAGGAACACTCCTTTATGAGCTCTTTCTTCAGGATCCATCTCGCTTAGATCATCACCTTCGAAGATGATTTCACCGTCGGTCATTTCATATTCCTCTCTTCCTGCGATCACAGAAGACAAAGTACTCTTACCTGAACCGTTAGGCCCCATAATAGCGTGAACCTCTCCAGGTTTTATCTCAAGATTAATACCTTTAAGTATTTCCTTATCTTCTATGCTGGCGTGTAAATTATTTATTTTAAGCATGTTTATCAATTCTGAATCTGACTGAACAGATTGTTTAATTTTCTATTTTTACTTTATTGAATCGGAAGTTTTTTCGCTTTCTGGAACTTCGATAATTTCCTGTATCTCAATTACCTCTTCCCAGCCTTCCTGTTGCGGATTAGGTTTGATCTTAGCCCTAACCTTTACCGGGATCATTTCAAAATCATCGCTTTTAACCAAAGCAACTTTATCTGCAAGAACCTGTGACATCGAGTCCAGAGTTACTCCGTAAACAAAGCTTTCACCTCTAAGAACAGCTGCATCTGCCACATAAATGAACCCTCCTTCAAGAACCTGGATGCTATCCGGAACTTTCTCAACCTCCGGCTGCTCCATCAATTCCTTTCGCCCATCATCCTGACAGGAGAAAAGCAGTGAACTTAATATCAGTAATCCAAATAACTTCTTCATAACAAAACTCACTTCCGGTTTATTATCCAACTGAACCTTCAAGTGAAATTTCCAATAATTTTTGAGCTTCAACGGCAAATTCCATAGGTAGTTTGTTCAATACCTCCTTACTGAATCCATTTACAATTAATGCAATGGCCTTCTCGGTATCTATACCACGCTGGTTACAGTAAAATATCTGGTCTTCACCAATTTTACTAGTAGTAGCCTCGTGCTCTACCTGGGCAGATTTGTTCTTAACCTCGATATAAGGGAAAGTATGGGCTCCACATTTATTACCCATTAATAATGAGTCACACTGGGAAAAGTTTCTGGCATTGTGCGCCCGTCCATTAATCTGAACCAGACCACGATAAGAATTCTGAGATTGTCCTGCCGAAATACCCTTTGAAATAATCGTACTCTTAGTATTCTTACCAAGGTGGATCATTTTTGTACCGGTGTCGGCCTGTTGCCAGTTATTGGTAACTGCAATAGAATAGAATTCTCCAACTGAGTTGTCTCCTTTAAGGATACAACTTGGATATTTCCAGGTTACTGCAGAACCGGTTTCAACCTGTGTCCAGGAGATCTTTGCATTTTTCTCACAAAGTCCTCTCTTGGTTACAAAATTGAAAACTCCTCCTTTACCTTCTTTATTACCAGGAAACCAGTTTTGAACCGTACTATATTTTATTTCTGAACCATCTAAAGCAATAAGCTCGACAACTGCTGCGTGTAGCTGGTTCTCATCACGCGAAGGTGCTGTACAACCTTCAAGGTAACTTACATAACTATCTTCGTCTGCAACTACAAGGGTTCTTTCAAACTGCCCTGTACCCGCCTGGTTTATTCTAAAATAAGTTGAAAGCTCCATTGGGCAACGAACCCCCTTGGGTATATAACAGAAAGATCCATCACTAAATACCGCAGAGTTTAAAGCCGCATAAAAATTATCTTTTTTCGGCACTACGGTTCCTAAATATTTCTTCACCAATTCAGGATGCTCCTTAATGGCTTCAGAAATTGAACAGAAAATAATTCCTTTTTCGGCCAGAGTCTTTTTAAATGTAGTGGTAACAGAAACTGAATCCATTACTACATCCACAGCAACTCCAGCAAGTTTCTTCTGCTCATCCAATGAAATACCCAGCTTCTTGAAGGTGTCCAGTAACTCTGGATCTACTTCATCAAGACTATCATATTTAGGC
>CBDTXN010000010.1:0-26305 GCA_965364455.1 uncultured Flavobacteriaceae bacterium | reverse complement strand
TCGTGCAGTGCCTTGGATACAGTTGAAACACTAACGTTCAGAAGTTTCGCCAATTCTTTTAGGGTAATCTTGCTCTTCATAAAAGTGATGAAATTAATTTATAAAGGTAAAAAATCCTTTTATAGCACAAACAAAGATTTTATAGCTTTGAATAATCAGCCAAATTAGGCAAAATAAACTATTTCGATGTTCAAAAAAATTGACCATACTTCATATAAACCAAAGGATAATATTTTGATCTGGGATGGGGATTGTGGTTTTTGTAAGTTCTGGAAAACCAGGTGGGAGAAACAAACCGAAGGAATAATCCAATTTAAAACATACCAGAACTATGCTGAAAATTTTAAAGATATCCCGAAAAAGGAATTTAAGAAAGCGAGCAGGTTAATTGAAAAAGATGGAAAAATTTATAGCGGCCCTGATTCTGCTTACCGCAGTTTGTGGCATGCCGACAATAAAAAATGGCACTATCTATATACTAAGAATAAGCTTTTTAGATATCTAAGTGATCATACCTATAATCATATTGCCAAAAACAGGTCCTTTTACTATAAGTTTACCAAATTTCTATTTGGTGAGAACCCCCTTAATTTCAAACCTTACTGGTTATTTTATTTGGGCTTAATTATAGTTATTCTTATCCTTCTCAGATGAAAATACCTAAATCATACTGGTTCTACATTATTGCCGCCATAATTACCATTATAGGTTTGGTAACCGGATGGTATTTCTTTCTCCTTCTAATCTTTCCATTAGGACTTTTTAAATCAGACCGTAAAGATTGAACATTGGCAAACAGGGCATGATAGGAGGAGTTAAACTTATCCTAAACAGTTAGTAGATTTTGCTAGAATCGGCCATTCACTGTAATTTAAAATTGAATTAAAATTCAATTGAAATGAAAGATTACGGAACATTATCACAAGCAATAAATAAATTGAAACTTGAAGAAGGTTATGAGCATGACTTTAATCTTCTTGATGAACAAATTGAGATAAAATCTGAAAATGAAAAATTCGGGGTTGAAGAATTTGAAGTAGATAAAGTACTTCGCTTCGAGGGTATGAGTAATCCAGATGATAACGCCATACTTTATGCAATTACCACTTCTAATGATCGTAAAGGTGTATTAGTGGATGGCTACGGAGTTTCCAGTGGGCAGGTTTCTAAAAGAATGATGGAAAAACTAGATCTTAAGGACCATCGTGAACTAGATTAGTCAAAGTTAAACTTCTATTAAAACGGTAGTGATAATTGGGCATACCGCTCAATCATTGTATTTTTGTATTGAAATTAAAAAAACAATAAATAAAAACTATGAATTATTTAGGTTTGGACTCAAATAAAACTAAAAAAACTGTTGAAGAACTTAACGTACTTTTAGCTGATTACCATTTATATTATCAAAAACTCAGAAATTTTCATTGGAATGTAATTGGAAAGAACTTTTTCGATCTGCATGAGAAGTTTGAAGAGCTTTATGATGATGCAAAACTTAAAGTTGATGAGATTGCCGAAAGAATTCTTACCTTGAGGTATCAACCAACAAGTAATTTAAGTGATTACCTTAAAGATTCCAATCTTAAAGAGTCACCTTCAGACATTTCTGATAGTAAAATGATAGAACTACTCTTGAAAGACCATGGTCTTTTACTGAAGCAAATGAGAAAAGTAGTTGAGGTAGCAGATGCAGGCGACGATGAAGGTACAATCGATTTAATTGGGGCCTATATTAGAGAGCTTGAAAAAACAAGTTGGATGCTGGATGCATGGAAAATGAAAACCAGCGAACAACATAAACCAGTGAAATAATAACCCATATAAAATATGCAGGAATTTAATATTCAAGATTCGATAAAAGGCATTTGGGATAAATTAGGCGGATGGCTGGATTCTTTAATCCTCAATCTGCCTAATTTTATTTTAGCCATTCTCGTCTTCGTTTTATTCGTTGTAATCGCAAAATACATTGGACGACTTTTTGAACGAATTACCAGGAACCATATAAAACAGGACTCCATTAGACTAATGACTGTAAAAGTCATCAAATCTATAGTCGTTATCATTGGATTTTTCATTGCTCTTGGTCTTCTGAATCTTGATAAAGTTCTTACCTCTGTTCTAGCGGGTGCAGGTGTGGTTGGTCTGGCTATAGGTTTGGCCCTTCAGGGTACATTAAACAACACCTTTTCAGGATTAATCCTTAGTTTTTTACCGGAACTTCAAATAGGAGACTGGGTTGAAACAAATGGTTACGCGGGTACAGTTACCGAGATCAACTTGAGAAATATCGTAATTAAGCAATCGGATAATAATTACGTTGTGATCCCTAATTCCAAGATTGTGGAAGAACCCTTTAAAAACTTCTCAAGAACACCACGTTCACGTGTTTTTGTTGATTGCGGAGTTGGTTATGAGTCAGATCTGGAAATGGTGAGGGATCTTACTGTAGATGTAATAAAGGAAAAATTTCCACAACGAGGTAACGAAGAGGTTGAGTTTCTATATAGTGGTTTTGGAGATAGCTCTATCAATTTTGTGGTTAGGTTCTGGATTGACGGAACAAAAAACAGAGATTTACTAGGGGCTCAACACGAAGCGATTATTACAATTAAGAAAGCTTTCGATGCTAAGGATGTGAATATTCCATTCCCAATTCGTACGCTCGACTTTTCAAAAAATAATTTATCACTGAACAAGGATTAAAAGTTATTATTTCAAAATAAAAAAGCCCGGTAAATTTTACCGGGCTTTTTTATGATTACTATTTGAATTTCTAAAATTTCAATCCAATTCCGAACTGAAATCTTGCACCTTCTTCACCTGCAAATACACTTACATTTCCTCTGATAGCTTCAGCACTATTTATCCAGATCCCTCCACCATAACTGTCATGCCACTTATCACTATTTTCAGAATCTGCCCAGACCCTTCCCAGGTCGTAACCAACATATATTCCTGGCTGAAATGGTAAGAAACTTGTCTTTACAGTATTAAAACTATAACGAAGATCGGCGCCAGTCCCGAATGAACTTTTACCTGTATATCTCTCAAGTCTATATCCTCTTAAACCGGTTTCCGCTCCCAATTGCGCACCCTGGTAAAACTCATATTCATTTCCAATATTAAGATGTGCCTCTGCTCTTGTTTTTAAAACAAGTTTCCTGTTATTAGTCAGGGCATTATAGAATCCCATATAAGGCTTAAAATAACCATATTGTCTATCAGGATCTGAAGTGTTCAATTTTCCTCCCAGGTTAAGTTCAAATAACATTCCCCTGGTGGGATTAAGGCGATCATCATAACTTTCATACCTGTACATGGCATCCAGTCCGGCAAAATATTTGCGATCGAAGAATTCAGGATCTGTGCTTAAAAAGTCTTCTGTAATAAACCTCCCGTCCCTATCCTGAACCTCTATTCCTTCAAATGTAGCAGTAAAACCAAAATAACTGCCAAAAGGTGTTTTATTTACCAACGCCGCCTTTACACCATATTTACTTAGTCCTACTCTATTATAACTCAATCCTTCTTCATCTTCAAAATTATCGGTTTCGTTTCCGTATCCGAAAAAGTTTTCAGAATAATTAGGACTGGCCATATTAGCCCCAACCTGTAAATTGTAATTTCCAACTATTGTTGCAAACTCTCCTTCATAAGCTAACCTGAAGCCATTAGTGGACGAATGAACTTCACCTGAAAATGTATGCTGAGAGGTAAAGGGGTTTCTTTTGAATTTATTGATGGACTTCACATACTCCAACCCAAAGGAAAACCCGGTATCTGGATTATAACCAATTTCAGGAAGAATAGAACCTGAAGCAAAGGTCTTTTTATCCTTATCATAGGTATTGATCTCATAGTTATCTGTAAGCCTGAGTTTAGCACCATCATTTTTCTTGATCGTGTTAGGAAGAGATTTATGATCATAAATCTTCAGTTTATTTCCAGCGTCAATTGTATAGATATCATTATTCTGACCACCAATAACTCTAAGAAAGATCCTGGCAGGACCCTGTCCAGTAACACTTATCTTATCATCATCGTCTAGGCCATATATCCATATTTCTTCAGTTTCCTCATGTTTATATATTTTGTCACTTAATTTCTCAGCCCTCTTTTCATCTTTATTTCTTGAAATGGTTACTCTGGTATTACCATCATCCAGCCTAACAACATCAATAAAATCGTCTTTATCTGTACCGGTGACGATAGCAAGATTGGCCAGCTGTTCATAATATCTTTCAACGATATCTACGATATTTTTCCTTCTTCCTTTAAAATTATCGATGAGATCCCGAGTGGTCTCTCCCCTTGTTTCTTCAGGTAAATTGGCAAATGCTTTTTCCACCGCTTCATCGGTAACGTTTTGCTGAATATATTCTGCCTGCTCGATCCAAGTGGATTTGCCAACATTCTGAATCAATGATCTATCGAGACCCATTGCAGCAATATTAAACCATTCAACATCTTTTATATCATCTCCATACACCGCAAATTGATTGGCAAAACCGGTTAGCGCCCTGAGAGTTCCAAAAAAAGCTCCATCAAAATTCGAAAATACCTGGTCCCGATCTCTTGGAATTGGTTTGAAATGGTGATTTCCTTCAGCATCTTCGATTTCAGCCCAACGCCATTGATCCTGATGCCTGTCCCAATCTCCAATTAGCATATCAAAAATACGTGCACGAACATAAGCTTCTTCATCTAGAATATATTTCTCATCTCTTCGAAGCCTTTCGATCATATCTGAGGTACTTACAATATCATGATCTGGGCTACCAAATGATTCGTATCCGGTCCATCCATCTTCCGGTCTTTCAACGATCATGTAAATATCATCTCCATGAACAGAATTATACTTTCCTAATGCTTCCTGTTTCGGTAAATAAAATATTTCAGGATTGGTATGATACACCCCTGCAGCTTTACTTAAATCCGGAATAGCCAAAAAACCATAAGGATGCGCAGCTGTATAAAAATCTGTCATAAGATTTTCGGCAATGGTATTTTCCATCTTATCCTCCACGGGCTGATTTTTAAAGGCTACATTCTGTAAAAACCTCAGAGCATCCTTCTTTACCCTCCTGATGTTATACTCTCGCCCAAGGCTATCTTTCACTCTTAAAGAAACCGTTTGATGCCCTCCGCCTTTTCTAACAACTTCTAGCCCTCCATACAAAGTATCAAGATCTGCAACCTTCAGGGTTACATCGGTACCATACAATTCACGGTATCTTTCGCCCCAAACAGTATTGTGAACAGATCCTTTATCGGTATCAGATTCTTTGTAAATAGAAGTAGTCATTGTCTGAGGAAAGCTATCAGGATATTCCTTAAAATCGAAAGGAATTGGAGTTTCGATAACTTCTTTCTGAAAAAGTAATTTGGGCTTGTTTTCCTGATTTCCATAAAAACTAACCCAGGCCGAGCCGTCTGTGAAAATGTCCAGAACGGCGAATCCCTGCCCATTATATGCGAAAACTCCATCATTACTAAGAGTTGCATAAGATGCTTTAGAACCAGAACCGGAGACTATCTGTTTAACACTATCATGTTCAATATATTGTAAGGAATGTTCATGCCCTGAGGCGATAACTAACCTTTCAGCGCCCTGGGCTATTGCCGAGATCCTGTTCGCTAAAGATTTATATCTATTATTTTGGGCATCCTGTATAGATACACCACCGGTAGTTCTTATTAAAGTTGCTAAAGATCCTAATACAGGTAATGGAATTTTCTTTTGGGATGGATAGATATGTCTGTCAAAGGTATATTGCCCACCATGTACACCATTGGTATAAACAGGGTGATGCAATGTAAGTAAGATGGTTTTATTTTGGTTCTTTTTGATCTCAGATTCCAACTCAAGGAACATCGCCTCCCTGGTCTTTATCTGCTCACAATTATCATTTATCCTCGGGTTCCTGTCCCAATCTTCCAGATACCATTGGGAATCAATGACAATAAGCTGAACATTCTCCGAAATATCTATGGATTCGAATCCGCAGCCAATTTCAGGGCTCCAGGTTAGATCGTCCTCGAATTTTTCTTTTAAATAATCCTTTTGTCTTTCCAGCCCCTCCAGCTTCTCGTTGTACCAGTCATGGTTACCCGGGATCACTACTACCTTACCTTTATAGTTTTCAATAGCATCCAACTGAGCATCGAGCCTGTATTCGGCTGCCTCTCGCTCTGGAGAATCCTTAGGAGGCATACCATCGGGATAAATATTATCCCCAAGAAAAATCGTGTAATTATCAGTTTTATTGACTGAATCCAGGTAGGTTTTAAAAGCGATCAAGCCTAAAGATGTTCCCCCGGGAGGTGAATAACCTCCATCTCCGAGTAAATAAAAAGACTTCTCTACTTCTTTATTTGTGGGATAATTAAAATCTGATTCCGGTTCTCCTTCTCTATATTTAGGTTCCACCGTAGCACATGAAAAGGCAACCAATAATGTAAATATTGAGGCTAAAAGTTTAACTTTTTTCATAGAAAATATTGGGCATTTTTTTTTGTAATTTGGTCGATGCAATTAAGAAATTCATGTATGAATAATCTCATTGAGAAAGCAGATAAATTTGTTGAAGAATTATTTAAAGAAAAACTCCCAAACACCTTTATTTATCATAACTACCAGCATACGCAACGTGTCGCTAAAAGTACTAAAGAATTAATCGATAATTCCGAAATTAATGTTAAAGAGGAAGAGGCGTTAATGCTTGCTGCATGGCTACATGACACAGGATATATTCATAAATATAAAGGGCACGAGGAGAAAAGTGCAGAAATCGCTGAGAATTTCTTAAAAGAGAACAACACTACAAGTGAACTCATAGAAAAGGTCAAAAAGTACATTTTGGCTACTAACTTTTCAAACATCCCGGAATGTTTGGGAGAAAAGATCATTAGAGACGCAGACTCATCCCACTTTGGAAAGGATTATTTTGAAGAAACCAGTGAATTTTTAAGACAGGAGTTGGAAATTCATAATATCAGGAATTTCACCAATGCTGAATGGCTTGAAGAGAACATAATGGTTTTTACTGAAAAACACCAGTATTATACAGATTATGCGATCAAAAACTGGAAGCCAAAAAAGGAAGAAAACCTGCTTGAACTTATTGAAAGTAAGAATAAGCAGGAAAAAAAGCTAAAAAAGGAAGAGCACAAGGCCCGCATGAAGGCCAAATATAAGAATGAGAATCCCGAAAGGAGTATTCAAACCCTTTACCGTACTACTCTTAGAAACCATATAAAACTAAGTGACATTGCCGATACAAAAGCGAATATTCTTCTTTCAGTAAACGCAATTATCATATCCCTGGCTATTGCCGATATGATCCCAAAGCTGGAAGCAGCATCAAACAAACACCTTCTTATACCAACCCTGATCCTGATCCTTTTTAGTGTTGCATCTATTATACTCTCAATCATGTCTACTCGACCTAACATTACCAGTGGAGAGTTTACAAGAGAACAGGTTAAGAAAAGAGAAGTAAATCTTCTGTTTTTTGGAAATTACCACAAAATGCCCTTTGAGCAATTCAAATGGGCGATGGGAGAATTAATAAAGGATAAGGATTATGTATACGAAATGCTTACGATGGATCTTCACCTTCTAGGTAAAGTTTTACATCGAAAATATTTCTTATTAAGATTGACTTACACCGTATTTATGGCGGGAATAATAATTTCTGTATTAGCCTATATCCTTTCTTTTTACCTAATGTAGTTCTTCCATTAGGTCTTCGTAATTAATAATTTTTTCAGGATGTTCACTATCTGGTGAGTAAAGAATATCCACCCTGATGGCTTTTAATCCAACAACACCCTGTACATCCTCGAGTTCCAGCAATTCTATTTCATCCCCAAAATAGTTTTTGGCCTGAAGATATTTAATGTACTGTAGATATTCGCGCTCATCACTCTGCTGACTGTATACTATAGTCATTTTACCCTTTTGGGTCACACGTTCTTCTGTACCCTTCACATGGGCCTTATCAATACGTTTTTTAATAATTTCATACCTGGCGTTATATGTGCCATCAACATCAAACTTCTTTTCATCCATACGGTAACGAATAGACATCGTGCTGTTATAAACCAGGATCAATGATGCAGCTTCGAGTTGAATAGGAGTATTTTCCTGTAATCTGTAAAATCGATTCTCCATTTCACACATAGTGCTAAGCTGCCATAACCTTAAATTAAAAAGGTAAACCTTATTAAAAGGTCTTTTATTGGCCATGGACGCGCCTATATACATGTTATGATCTACTCCATCGGTCTTATAACGTTCGAAATAGTGAGGATAAATTTCCTGTGCCTGAACCTGTCTTTTATCAATGTATCTGGACATGGTTCGGTTTATTTGCTGAACTGTGTCATCATACTTCTTCCGATGATTATATACAAGTCCGGTTTCTGGATTGAGCATTTTAGAGTACTCATTCACCAGCTTCTCAATTTCCTCAGATTGCTTTTTCAAATGGCTCATTAAAGGATTTACCTCTTTTTTTAAAAGGTTGAAAACCTTCTGTTCGCTACTGGCATTCAGTTTATCATTAAGCTCATCCTTGAAATCTGAAATTCTGTATTTCACCTGATCATAAATAGGCAATTCCTCAATCTCATAAGCCTTTTGGATGATATCGAGAATAATATCCAACTGGTCTAGAAGATCCTTTTTAATGGCATTATTCCGTGCCTCAGAAGATGCTACAATGTCTATCTGACCATACAAAGGAAAGACATCTTTAAAAGAAATATCCTTGAAAGATGCCAGGCCATCTTTATCGAGATCTCTAATAAACTTTTTAGCCTCTTTCTCAAAAACCCAAAGTACGCTTGGGTGAATTGAAGTACATTCACTTTGAATAACTGCCTTCACCCTGTTTTCAAAATCGCTTCTGTTTCTTTCTACCGTGGTAACGATATAGGGCAAAATATCATCAAGCTTTATAGCATTTATACTATTTAATTCATTTTTCCTTTCTGAAACCAATTCAAGTACCCCGAGAAGCTTTCCGTTTTTAGCAATAGGTGCTAAAAGACAACTTTTCACATTATTCTTGACCAGGTTCTTAGCAAGGAGATTATCGTTTTTTTCTATATAATCATCCACATTGGAAATGGTGAAATATGAATTATCATTGATCAATTTCTGAAAGCCTTTTTCACAAATTCCGGTATCGCAATCATTCACCAGTTTCTTATCTAGGATAAAACTTTTAGCCTCCTCGCTCTCCATCCTTTCAAAGATCATATCCCTTCGATTAAAAACTGTAAATCCAACTCTTAGATCTGGAATCTTATAAATGGACCTGAAAATTTCCTGCAGCTTTTCAAGCTCTTCTTCTTCATTTACTTCTTCAAAAAGAAGGGTTGTCTTTAATTCAGAAATAGCATCATCTATTGTTACATCTGTAAGGTTTACAATAGTAAATCCCTTAAAAATATAACTGTTTGGAGGTAATTTTTCTTTCCATAATTGAACATCCTCGACATTTTGAAGAAGAAGATCTACATCTTCCTGGGTGATTTCCGGAGCATCATTTTTTTTGATTATCTCAACAAAATCAGCATTCATAGCTATCCGGTAATGTCTTATTATTCCATGAATATCAGGAATATCATAATACATGGGTCTTGATATCTCTACCTCATAACCATAATATTGCTTCAGGATTTGAATACAGGCAAAAATATACATGAGTTCATTATCAATACTCCTGAAAGCTATGTTGAAATCTTCCCCGGCATTCTTCAAAATCTGTCCTAAACGTTTGGAAGAATTAAATAGAATATTGTGAAAAGGAACTGCGGCAGCTTTAATTTCGTTATTGGTTAAAACACTGGGAAAGAGATCGTCCAGAAGAATATTGATCGGTTCTTTATATTTCTTCAGTAATTTAGGATCATCGAATCCTTCGGTTAACTCGGGATATTCAGAAATATATTCCAGCATTTTCTCCATATATTCCTTGGAGATACTACTTTCAATTTCTTCTATTTCGCTTTCATATTCCTCAATTATCTTATGGAAGCTAATATGAATATCGAATGGAAAATCTTTTAACTGCTGCATAGTAACCGGGTAATTTGGGATAAAATTAAAAGTTATACAACCTCTTGCAGAAGAAGGATGTTGAAATTAACATTGAGGGATAAATATTGGTCTGCAAAGAGAATCAAGTTCTTTATTTTTGTGAAAAATGATATAACAAATGAAAAAAATAGCAATATTAATTTTTGGTTTCACACTACTCTTAACGGGGTGTCAGGAAGATAAAGGTTACCATCTCACCGGTACAGTAGATGGTTTTGAAGATGGTAAAAAGGTTTTTATTTCTGAAAGAGATGAGGCAACCAGAAGTATTAAAGCCATTGACACCACCACAATTAAAGATGGAAAATTTGAGATAGACCTGGAAGATAAGGATATGCCAGGTTTAAGTTTTCTTCAGTTTGAAGACGTGAACGGTAATGTTGTTTACATTTCTGAAAATCAGCAAATCAATTTTGATATTAATAAGGACAGTATTCAGAATGCTAAAATTTCCGGCGGAAAGGAAAATGAGGCACTAGAGGAATATCTTGGTCACTTTAAGGAGTTCAACCAGGAAATGCTCACCATGCAGCAGAAGTTCAGAAAAGCTGCTATAGATAGAGATAATGAAGAAATTCAAAGTATTAGGAGTGCCCAGGCTGAGCTAAGAGAAAGTGATAAGGTTTTCAAAGAAGATTTTTACAAAAACCACAAGGACTCCTATGTTGGGGTAATGGCTTTGATGGACATGCTTAATATGAAAAGTCACTCGGCACCAGAAGTAAGAGATATGTTCGAAGAACTTGCTGACCCTCTTAAAGAAACACCTCTGGCTAAAACTTTGAAAGAAAATTTGGATAATAATCTTGCGGTAGAAGTTGGACGTAAGGCTCCCTCATTTACGGCTCCAAATCCTGAAGGTAAAGAGGTAACATTAAATGAGAGCCTTGGGAAAGTAACCGTTCTGGATTTTTGGGCAGCCTGGTGCAAACCTTGTAGAGTTGAGAATCCAAATCTGGTAAGAACTTATAACCAATATAAAGATCAAGGGTTAAATATTATAAGTGTATCCCTGGATAGACCTGGTCAAAAAGATAGATGGTTAAAGGCAATTGAAGATGATAATCTAGGCCAGTGGAATCATGTTTCCAACCTTAAATTCTGGAACGATCCGGTAGCTCAGAAATATAGAGTTAAAGCAATTCCTGCCACCTTTATTCTTGATGAAAACGGAATTATAGTTGCCAAAAATCTAAGAGGAAATGCCCTGGCAGATAAAATCGGGGAATTACTTAATTAAGAGCCTTACCTATCAAAAATAAAAAAAGCGCCAGTTGGCGCTTTTTTTATTTTAACTCAAAGCCAATATTGACCTTTATTTTAATTTCCAGTTCACCTGGTGCAATCGTTTGCTGGCCTCCTTTTGCATCACTCATTTCAACCGCTTCACTCATTCTATATACAGGTTGGAAGTTATTATAATCCATTTCACTAATAGAAATTGCTTTTCCTATTTCCTGACCTAAGGGTTCAGCAAGTTCCCTGGCCCTGTTTTGAGCATCCAGAACAGCTAACTTCCTGGCTTCCCTTTCATATTTCTCCATTTCAGAAGATTTGAACTGTATGCCATCAATCCTATTCAATCCATTCTCCAAAAGGCCTTTCATGATCATTTCGTAATCATCAAGATCATTTAATTTTATTGAAATCGACTGATTAGCTACATAGCTATAAGTTTTATCGTTATAATCATACCGTTTATTCAGATTCAAATATTCAGTTTTAATATTTCCCTCAGGAACATTTTTAGATTTCAGGAATTGGATAACCTTATCTACGACAAGGTCGTTTTGATTTTTAACCTCCTTAGCCGAAGAACCTTCATGCTCTATCCTGGACTTTATCAGGACTTCATCTGGTTCCACTTTCACGATCCCTTCACCCGTAACATTCACCAGGGATCTTTCTGAATCTTGGGCAACAACAGGCAATGCGACTAAAAGAGTCATTATAAAAAGTAAATTTTTCATATAAATAGTTTTAGTGTTACAGCTATATAACCAAGAAGGATACCAAATTAAATTCGGCCGGTTCTCTGAAGAAAAAAAAGTACGACGATAGGAATTGCCAGCAATATTACCATAAGAAGGTGGGATTCAAAAACCCATGGTGCAAAAACCATAGTAAGTAAATAACCCCCGGTGGCTCCTCCAAAATGAGCATCATGACCTATATTATCTGCTCTACGTTTCATTCCATAAATGGTATAAAGCAAGTATCCAATTCCGAATACATAGGCGGGAATAGGAATTATAAAGAACAAGCCTAGCATCATATCTGGCTGCAATAGAATTGCAGAGTATAAAACTCCCATCACTGCACCACTCGCTCCTACTGCTGTATATTGATAGTCGTCCTTATGAAAAAAATATGAAAGCAAATTACCCAATAAAAGGCTCCCCAGATATATGACAATAAATGCAAACGAACCTAAATTGTAAATAAGAACATTAGCGAAGAAATACAGGGTTAACATATTCACGAACAAATGCCCCGTATCTACATGAAGAAATCCAGAAGTTAGAACCTGAATTTTAGATCCTGCCTTAATATCGGCTATATTGAATTTATATTTATTGAAAAAGGATTGATCACTAAAACCTTTAAAAGAAACCAGAACGTTTATGGCTATTACAACCAGCGTTGCAAGGCTTAATTCTCCCATATTTGCATAAGTTTAATTTCAAATATACCATATATTTGCGGAAAGAATTTTTATGCAAGGATTAGTTTTCTGGTTGGTCTACCCTATCCTATGGCTTATTTCCATTTTACCCTTCAGGCTGTTTTATTTTGTGTCAGATATGATATTCGTATTGGTGTATCATATCATCGGCTATAGAAGAAAAACTGTTCGAGAAAATCTGGAATTAGTATTTCCCGAGAAATCGGAAGCTGAGATCAAAGATATTCAAAGAAAGTTTTACAGTCATATGTGTGATATGTTTCTGGAAATGATCAAAAGCATTAGTATTTCAGATAAGGAAATTAAAAGACGATTTACTTTTACAAACCTGGAATATCTTAGAGAACTTGAAGGAAAAAATAAGAGCATTATTGTAATGCTTGGTCACTACGCCAGTTATGAGTGGATAAACGCACTGCAGCTCTATGACCTTAAATTCAGATCTTTCGGAGTTTACAAAAAGATCAAAAACAAATACTTTGACGATTTAGCAAAAAAGATAAGAGGTAGATTTGATGGTACTTTAATTACAACTTATAAGGCAACCGAAAAGATAAGATATAATGAAGAACAGGGGATCTTAGGTAATTATGCTATGATCGCTGACCAGTCTCCGAAAATGAGCAGAGCGAAAACCTGGATTAAATTTATGGGGATTCGAGTACCCGTTTTTGACGGATCTGACCGTCTTGCCAGAAAACTGGATATGAGTGTGTTCTATCTACATGTGGAAAAAACTGGTCGTGGATATTACAGTGCAACCCTAAAACCAATTACTGAAGATGCCAGAAACGAACCAGACCACTTCATCACTAAGAGGTTCATAGAACTATTGGAGAAACAGATAAGGAAGAAGCCTGAATATTATTTATGGACTCATAAACGATGGAAACATCGCAATGAGCCCATACCTGAAAATGCTGAAATAATAGATTAGGAAATTATATCCTTTATCTCCTTTATCATCTTTTGCGCAAGCTCATCAGCTTCCTGTTGTGATTTAGCCTCTGTATATATCCTTATGATCGGCTCGGTATTGGACTTACGAAGGTGAACCCAATTTTCAGGAAAATCGATCTTTACTCCATCTACTGTTGAAATTTCTTCTTTTGAATGTCTTTTTTCAACTGCCTTCAAAATTCCATCAACATCTAGACCTGGAGTTAGCTCGATCTTATTCTTACTCATATAATAAGAAGGATATTCTTTTCTAAGCTGAGAAACTTTTTTACCGTTTTCGGCCAAATATGTTAGAAATAATGCTGAACCTACCAAACTATCTCTACCATAGTGAGATTCAGGATAGATGATTCCTCCGTTACCTTCTCCCCCAATAATGGCATTATTATCTTTCATTAATTGAACAACATTCACCTCACCTACTGCGCTGGCTTCATAATTCCCGTTGTGTTTCTCAGTAATATCACGTAAGGCTCTGGAAGAAGATAAATTACTTACCGTATTTCCCGGAGTTTTTGACAAAACGTAATCTGCACATGCCACCAAAGTATATTCTTCACCAAACATCTCACCTTTCTCGTCTATAAAAGCAAGCCTGTCAACATCTGGATCTACCACGATTCCGAAATCGGCTTTCTCCTTTTTCACAAGATCACAAATATCTTTCAGGTGTTCCTTTAAAGGTTCAGGATTATGCGGAAAATGACCATTTGGTTCACAATAGAGCTCGATCACTTCTACGCCCATTCTTTTAAGTAATGCCGGAATTGCAATACCTCCGGTAGAATTCACCCCATCTACCGCAACTTTTAGGTTTGCTTTTGAAACTTTTTCGGCATCTACAAGTTTCAATTTTAAAACCTCATCTATATGCCTTTCAATATAATCTTCGATTACAGAAATTTCACCGAGATCATCTACTTCAGAAAAATTGAAACCTTCTTTTTCAGCTATCTTCAGGATCTCTGCTCCAGCTTCGCCATCAAGAAACTCCCCCTTAGAATTTAAAAGTTTTAAGGCATTCCATTGCTTTGGATTATGGCTGGCCGTAAGGATAATTCCTCCATCTGCCTTTTCTAAAGGAACCGCTATTTCTACAGTAGGAGTAGTTGATAATCCAAGATCGATTACATCTATGCCTAAACCGGTAAGGGTATTCATGGTTAATTCCTGGATCATTTTACCTGAAATTCTAGCATCCCTACCAACAACTACTTTTAATTTAGTATTCCCAGATTGCCTTTTAAGCCAGGTTCCATAGGCAGCTGCAAATTTTACAGTATCAAGAGGTGTAAGATTTTCACCCGTACTACCTCCAATGGTTCCACGTATTCCGGATATAGATTTTATTAATGTCATTCTCTAATTAATTTTACTCTGTTTAACTCTAAATGTGTAGGGATTTCAATATTTCACAAATATACATGGCTGCCCTGCTACTCTCCAAAACTTAACAAAAATTAACCCCTGTATTCTTTAATTTGTATCTTCCCGAAATGAATTTTCTGGCACATATATATTTATCCGGTGAAAATGATGAAATCAAAATTGGAAATTTTATGGCCGATTCCATAAAAGGAAAAAAATACCTTAAATATCCGGAAAATATTCAAAGGGGAATAATTCTACACCGGGCCATAGATTACTACACAGATACTCATCCCGTTTTTAGACAAAGTACTCAACGTCTTTTCGAAAAGTACAGTCATTACAGCGGAATCATTATAGACATTTATTACGATCATTTTCTGGCTGCTAACTGGGATCACTATTCCAACGTTGGTCTTGAAAAATACAGCCTCGATTTTTATAAGCTACTTAATCAGAATTTTGAAATCCTACCGGGTGAGGTCAAAAGTTTTTTACCCTATATGATCAGGGGAAATTGGTTATTGAGTTATGCTGGACTGGAAGGGATAGAGCAGGTATTTTCAGGAATGAATAGGAGAACAGGTGGAAAATCTGGGATGGATCAGGCTACCGAAGAATTGAAAGAATATTATTCTGAATTTCAATCTGAATTCGAAATATTCTTTAAAGATGTTCAGAAATTTTCCCAAGACAAACTCATCGAACTAACAGAAAAATAAAAGAGACCGGTATTACCGGCCTCTTTCTAAAATATATTGGATAGGTTATTTAACGAATCTCCATCTTCCGTTGATCAATTCAACTTCTTTTAGATTCTTTCCTTTTTCTACCCACCAGGTATCATCCTTTCTCAATACCATTACTCCTTCAATAACATACCATTCACCGTTAATATATTCCGGCTCCGGGTTGGTTGGCTCTGGTTCCGTAGGTTCAGGCTCCGTAGGTTCTGGTTCAGTTGGTTCTGGTTCAGGCTCGGTCACAGCTCCCGGGTACATAACGTTTATACCTTCAACATCTCCGCCTGAAAGCTGAGAACGTTGTACTGAATATAAAGAACCGTCCTTTCTTGTGATCGTTGGCTGGCCATTAGATGAAAAGGAATATGCACTATACATCATGATAGACCCAAGATCAAGACCTGCTGTATAATCTGCTCCGTCCCAGCCAGCTTCTTCGTAAGTGTAGAAATTATGCTCTCTACCAGATTGAATATTATCAAAGTGTACAGTTATCGTCTGGTCACGGTCTGCACGGCTTTGTTCATGCCATAATCCTACTGCGTGTCCTATTTCATGGATAGTGTTTCCTGTTGAACATCCATCGGCAAGGGTAATAGGCTGTCTTCCTCCAACCATTCCAACATAGGAAGAACATCCTCCTCCTGGTGTGAAATATACATAGTTAGATTCTGAAGTTCTCTTTAAAAACTTTACTGCTGTATTTGACTCCCAATGAGAGATGGCATCAGTAACCCTTTGTTGATTTGGCAAAGAAGGATCTATATCATAATAAACTGTATTATCTGGCCAGAAGAATTCTGTCCTACCAGTACTTTTGTTTATTGAATTAAGGTCTTCACCCGATTTTAAGATCAATTCTACTGGGCTTTTGGAAACATTCTCCTCAGGAAGAAAAATATCTCCCTGGTAAACAAATTTACCTTCGATCTGCTCGATTGGAAGTTTTTTACCAGCAAAGTAAACATCAGAAACAACTCCTGTTTTATCAGGAAATGCAATTTCCGTGATGTCATCTGGAATGAATGATTCTGTTCCATTATTATCAAGTGAGTCTGAAACCTCATCTTCACTACAGGAAATAAACCCTAACAAAGGGATAGCTAAAAGCAACTTTAAATTTTTCATAAGTAGGTTTTTAATTGGATTGTAGACTAATGAATTTGGCGTTTCATCCAGTCCTGATTATATAAAATTTTTGTCGGTTAAAATATACCTTTCGTCGATAATGGTATTTTTGGGATCCTTAGTCTGTTAAAAATTTAACTGTGTAAATTATCCCCAACAGGTGTGGTTTAACATTTCATTTACACAATAAAAAAACACCTTTGACAATTATTATCAAAGGCGTCTTTTTCATATTATTTATACCCAGTACCAAGTACCGTTATTAAGCTCTACTTGTCTCCAACCCCAGCGGGTGTAGTAATACCACTTATCGTTGTATCTGAGTACGGTTAAACCTTCTATAGTATATTCCTCTCCATTCACATAATCAGGAGTTCCTCCACCTGAACCACCAGAATACATAGCATTAGCTCCTTTAATGTCACCACTAGAAAGTTCACTTCTTTGCACACTGTAAAGCGATCCATCTCTTTTGGTTATTGTTGGTTCGCCATTATTAGAGAAAGAGTAAGGACTATACATCATTATTGAGCTAAAATCAAGGCTCGTAGTAAACTCATCACCATCATATCCAGCAGAAGCGTAGGTTTCAAAGTTATAATCTCTACCGCTCTGAATATTCTCCCAGTGAATCTTAATGTGGTTATCTCTATCTACACGACTTTGTTCGTGCCATAGCCCAACTGCATGGCCTATCTCATGGATCGTACTACCTGTGGTACAACCACTGGCCAGAGTAATATTCTGCTTTCCTCCTACCATACCTACGTAAGAAGAACACCCTGAACCAGGAGTAAAATAAATATAATTTGACTGTCCGGAACGCTTTACAAATTCTAGATTTGTATTCGCTTCCCAGTGACTAATAGCATCATATACCCTATCTTTATTTGGAAGGCTACCGTCTATATCATAAAAAACAGTATTGTCTTTCCAATAGGCAGAAGTACGCCCAACACTTTTGGTATCAGGGGTTTCCCCTTTCTCATAAACTAATTTTACGGGGCTTTTCGTTGTTTTTGATTTTGGAATTAAAATATCACCTTGATAAACATACTGACCGTTAACGTTTTCTACTGATAATTTTTTTCCTGTGTAATAAACTTCAGCAACAGTACCGAATTCATCAGGAAAAGCTACTTCGGTATTTGCATCATTTAGATTTTTTGTTTGAGTTTGGGGCTCGTTTTCAGTTTCAATCTGATCGGAAACTGGATCTTCGCTACAGGCTAAAAATGCAAGAACCGGTAGTACGAAGATTAATTTCAATTTTTTCATAAATAGGTCTTTTAATTTTTGTTTTAAAAAATTTTCTCTTTTTGTTTTCCGGTCAGTGATTTACAAAGTCTATTCCAAAAATTTTAATAAATCATAAGTCTAATATTTTAACAATCAAATTCTTACAAATAATCTGCATTTTTAAAATTTGCAGGAATTTGTATTGTTACCCTTAAATAAATAATAGAACTTTTGAAACTTTCGAAACCCTTTGATTTTACTGGTTATTCGTAAAATAAAATATATTTCAGTCAACCATAATTATCACACAACCAGTAAGCAACATATAATTTTATTTAAAACCCTAAATATTTTTTTACAAAAAAAAAGCTGTCCGAATAGATTCGGACAGCTCCACACATTCCACAATGGAATGAGTATTAACCCGCTAAATTAGTCACCCCCCGGTCAAATAATTGAGACGGGTTAATTTTTTTAATTATTCTGTTGCAGGACATACATTTAGTCTGACCGTAATATCATTTAAGGTATAACTAAAGTCTGAAGCGCCATCTAGTTCATAGCTACCTCCTCCAGGATAATCAGTTTCGTCATAACAAACGATCTCATTGTCGATAGAGATTTCCACATCATCGATCAAATAGCCTCCAACAACAGTTAGAGCTACTCCAACAATGATATCACCATCAGCAACATCAAACGTAAGATTACCTATAGAACTACCATTTAACATTAGATCTACAGGAAAGTTGTTACTAATATCCCCATTAAACACTGCAGTTTCACAACTTAATGAAGTATCAGGATCAGGTAAACAAGGTTCTCCACCTGTTTCATCTTCACAACCATCACCATCTTCATCTACGTCTGGTGCAACCTCTGGACAATTATCATCACCATTTACTACACCATCTCCATCACAATCGAAGGTTGGATAATTAGGATTATCCATATCACATTTATTTGGTGTACCATCGCCGTCACAATCGGCTTCTGGATCGGAATCATCACACTGGGTAACATCTTCACAACCGTCTCCATCCTCATCTACATCTGGTGCAAATTCAGGACAGTCGTCATCTCCATTTAGTACGCCGTCACCATCACAATCGAAGGTTGGATAATTTGGATTATCCATATCACATTTATTTGGTGTACCATCGCCATCACAATCGGCTTCTGGATCGGAATCATCACACTGAGTAACATCTTCACAACCGTCTCCATCCTCATCTACCTCTGGTGCAAATTCAGGACAGTCGTCATCTCCGTTGTTTACTCCGTCACCATCACAATCGAATGTTGGATAATTTGGATTATCCATATCACATTTATTTGGTGTACCATCACCGTCACAATCGGCTTCTGGATCGGAATCATCACACTGAGTAACATCTTCACATCCGTCTCCATCTTCATCTACATCTGGTGCTACCTCTGGACATTCATCCTGACCATTTGGTATTCCATCCCCATCACAATCGGCTTCATCATCATCCAGATCGCATAGAGGTTCGTCATTTGGACCACAGTTGAAGAAAATATGATAGTACTCGGTCGTTTCATCATCACCATCCTCGTCAAATAACATCTGGATCATATCCCATGATAATGTCATGGAAATCATGGATTCATCGTCATCCTCAGCTGTGTAATATGGGACCCAGTCTTCAAGATTTGCTTCAAATACCAAATATGGAACATCAGAAGCAATTCCTTCTCCAGGTCCAGGTATTACAACACATAAAGGATCTGCCCAATAAGTACCATCGGTTTCACCAGTTTCAGGAGATAAACCTTCATAGATCATTTCACCCTTACCATCTTCCCTGTTTCCGTCATATTCATAAAGGGAGAATGAGTAATTAGCAGTATAATGTCTTCCAGAATCTGTACAATAGTTTGCAAAAATACAGAACTCATAAAGTGGGACTGGAGTAATATCAAAGAATTGATAGCCGTAAAGGTTTACTTCACGATCATCAAAACATATCACATCTACATTCACATAGTTTTTTGAGCCTGCTCTAAGGCTAAAAGTTTGATCTAAAGGACCATCCACGAACATTGCATACTCGCTACCTTCTTTAGGAGCAACCCAGATCACTTCACCTGGAGCTCCGCCATCGTCAGTCCATACCACAAAATCTGTTAGTGTTACTGAAACTGTTGTTTCTCCTGATGGGATTGGGATTTCCAGATCATCACTATATTCGGTAAATAGCCCCTGTTCGTCTGAAGAAATACCAACGATAGTCTCAACAACTGTGTTGTCATCTCCATACTCAAGTCTTATCTGTGCAAACGCAGGAGCATCCTCAGAACATTCCGGGATATCTTGCTCTTGTTGCCTGGTTTGATTGTAATAATCTCCAAGATTAGGACCTAAATAGAGGCTCGCTACATCACTTGGCACATCTGCCGACCCCTGTACTGTTTCATCCTTTGTACAGGAAGAAAGAAGTAAAGAGAATACGGCTATGAAGGCCATATATTTATATAAAATTTTCATCTTATTTAGTTTAGGGTTAGAATAGAATATTTCATTTTAAAAGACCTAACCCGGTCGAAACCGGGTTAGATTTTTAATGAATTATCCTATAGAGGTTCTGCTGGCACATAACCACTTGGACCATCTTCTTCATCACAATTGAAGAAAATATGCCAGTAGTTTGTAGTTTCATCATCACCATCTCTGTCAAGCAACGCCTGTACATCATCAAATGATAACATAGTTGAAATTGTAGTTTCATCACCTTCTGCTTCGTAATATCCATCCCAGTCTTGGATAGTGGCTTCAAAATATAGGTAAGGAGTGCTTGAGTCTACACCTTCACCTGGTCCAGGAATTACCATACAAAGTGGATCTGCCCAATAAGTTCCATTAGATTCACCAGTTTCTGGAGATAAACCTTCGTATATTACATCCCCAATCTGACCATCTGAATATTCAAAAAGAGTAAGATTATAATCGGCGGTATAGTGTCTACCTTCATCACTACAGTAGTTCGCAAAAATACAGAATTCATAAAGTGGTACAGGTGTGATATCGAAGAACTGATATCCGTAAAGATTTACTTCACGATCATCAAAACAGATTACCTCAACATCTACATAATTTTTTGAACCTGCTCTTAGATCAAAGGTTTGCTCAAGTGGATTGTCTACGAACATTGCGTATTCACTTCCAGCTTTAGGCGCAACCCAGATCACTTCACCCGGAGCTCCTCCATCATCACTCCATACAACAAAATCTGTAAGGGTAACTGAAACAGTAGTCTCTCCCGATGGGATTGGAATTTCAAGATCATCGCTATATTCTGTGAATAAACCTTGATCATCAGAAGAAATTCCTACAATAGTTTCTACTACAGTATTATCATCTCCATACTCAAGTCTGATCTGAGCAAAAGCGGGAGCTTCCTCAGAACATTCTGGTACCATTTCCTGTTGCCTTGTAAGATTTGCATCCTGTAAAATAGGACCTAAAGATAGACTTGCTACATTATCAGAAATGTCTGATGATGATCCTGCTTCATCCTTACTACAGGAAGTTAGAAGTAAAGAGCAAACGGCGACAAACGCCAAATAAAATTTAATTGTTTTCATAATAAAAGTTTTTAGTTATTAATTTAGAATGGTTAAAATCTCCTACTTTTACGAGGTTTAGGTTTATTAAATCCAGCCGGAACGAGTTCCGGCTGGAGGTTTTTATTAATCATCTATTCCACATGCTACAGCATGAACTACGATCCAGAATGGTTCACCCGGATTATCAAGGGTATAAACACCATTTAGCTGCTCACCTTCTTCATATCCATAAGTGTACTGTCCTGGAGCCTTAACATCGTCTCCGGTAGGTTCACTTGTGAATACATCAATATGAACTTCAGTGAATTCATATCCGGCAGCCCAAACAATATTAACTTCAATATCATCTCCTACCGTTGAAACAGTTGCAGTTCCTACAGGCATATCTGTTTTATAATTGTTACCTGCTGCTGCATATATAGTGTAGGTTCCAGTTTCATCAGCAACCCAACCCCATCTTCCTGGAGCATCGTCTAATTCATTAAACTGGATGTCACCGAACATAAATGCCGTTTCACATCCTTCTACTGGCTCATCTTCATCACAAGCATCACCAATTCCATCTCCATCTGAATCTAACTGATCTTCATTAGCCGTTTCAGGACAGTTATCACATGCATCTGGTACACCATCTCCGTCTGAATCTAAATTATCATCTCCTTCTGGACATACATCGCAAACGTCATTAATACCGTCTCCATCTGTATCTGGTCCTTCAGCACATGGATCATCTGGACAACCGAAATTATCTGGATTACCAAACTCATCTACACACTCGTCACAAGCGTCACCTACTCCATCACCATCGGTATCTACCTGATCTTCATTAGCAGCTAGTGGACAGTTGTCACAAGCATCTGGCACACCATCTTCATCATAATCTATATTATCATCTCCATCTGGACATACATCACAAACATCATTGATACCATCACCATCAGTGTCAGGACCTTCAATACAAGGATCATCTGGACAACCGAAGTTATCTGGGTTACCAAATTCGTCTACACACTCATCACAAGCATCACCTACTCCATCTCCATCTGTATCTACCTGATCTGCATTCTCTGCCTGAGGACAATTATCACAAACATCATTAATACCGTCATCATCTGAGTCTGGTCCTTCATCACATGGATCTCCTCCACAATTAAAGAATAAGTGGATATAATCTACAGTTGAATCGTCTCCATCCTCATCTAGAAGTGCCTTAACCTGATTCCAGGTAAGATATCCTGAAAGAGTTATATCAGGAGCTTCTCCATAATAATCATCCCAGTCTTCAAGGGTGGTTTCCCAATATAAATAAGGTACATCCCCGTTGTCATCATCGCCTCTAGGGATTGCAACACAAAGTGGATCAGCGTAGAAAGTATCTCCGTCCTGACCAGTCATTGCCATCATATCAGCATATAACTCAGTATAAAGATCTGAATCTGAGATTGGATTATCTTCTTCCTCATCACCAGAGTAAGCATATAGATCAAAGCTATAATTCGCTACATAATCACGACCACCTTCTGAAATACAGTAGTTTGCAAAGATGCAAAGTTCAGATAGTGGAATAGGATTGATATCGAAGAACAGATAACCATAAAGGTTTACCTCACGGTCGTCATAACAAATCACATCTACATTGACGTAATTCTTAGATCCTGCTCTCAGTTCAAAAGTTTGATCCAAAGGATCATCCACAAACATGGCATATTCGCTACCTTCTTTTGGTGCTACCCAGATCACTTCACCTGGAGCTCCCCCATCATCTGTCCAGACAACAAAGTCTGTTAAAGTAACAGATACTGAGGTTTCACCTGATGGAATTGGAATTTCCAGGTCTTCACTATATTCAGTGAAAAGCCCTTGATCATCAGAAGAGATTCCGACAATTGTTTCAACCACCGTATTGTCATCTCCATACTCAAGTCTAATTTGAGCATAGGCCGGTGCCTCATCAGAACATTCTGGAATATCCTGCTCCATTTGTCTGGATTGATTACTGAATTCCTCAAGAGCAGGCCCCAAATATAGGGTCGCTACGTCACTGGGGACATCAGCACCTCCCTGAGCTGTCTCATCCTTGGAACAGGATGAAAACACTAAAAGGAATATGGCTATGTATGCCACATAGTTTTTATAAAATTTCATATTAGTTAATATTTAGAATTGGTTAATAAATTCTTATTTAAAATCCCGAACCAAATATGATTTGATCCGGGATTCATTTTTATTTTTAATATTCTTCCAGCTCTCCGCAAAGAACAGGAGTACCGGCACTATATTCGCCATCAATCATTTTTCCATGAACCACTACGGTTCTATCTTCTACATTAGATAAGAAGAATCCTGGAATAGCTTCGGCGTAATTGAGGAATGGTATTCCTAAATCTCCAACTTCAGAAATTGGATAACCACCTTCATTATAGTCTAGTTCAACCTCTATACCGCCTGGATTGTCGCAAGATGCATTAGTATGTATATGTTGCATATGCATTTCTCCCGGAGTAAGTCCAGCTGCAGATACAACTGCTATGGCTGTTGTACCATCTACAGTGATATAAGCAAATCCAGCGGCCTCATCGTCACTGTCTATATATTTAAGACAAGCTTTGTATCTTTTTGCTTCTGGTCTACCAAATGGTGGTGGTACTCCGTCATCACAGCCATACTGGAAGTGATAGTAGTCAAGAGTTCCATTTTCGCCAAAGAAGAACTTGATCTCAGCTACACTAATTGGACCTTCTGCGATCAACTCTCCTCCTCCGTCATATCCTGGAGTATCTGGTAATAAGGTGATTTCCACATAGTATTCTTCGTCATTATCGTCAACATCAAGTCTGTCTGGAACGAAGAAACAAAGTGGATCTGCGTAAGCATCACTACCTTCCCCTTCAACATTGTTCTGAAGATCGGTATAGATTGGATCTCCTTTTTCACCGTCTACACTTTCCCAAACGTTAACACTGTAAGAAGCCACGTAGTGTCTTCCTTCTGGTGTACAGAAGTTTCCGAAAATACAGAATTCAATTAATGGGATTGGTGTAATGGTAAAGAATTGATAACCATATAGGTTAACATCACGATCGTCATAACAGATCACGTCTACGTTTACATAGTTCTTAGAACCTGCACGTAACTCAAAAGTGAAATTAGGACCTACCGGCTGATCAACAAAATCAGCAAAATCACTACCCTCGATAGGTGCTACCCAGATTACTTCTCCGGGGCTACCACCATCATTGGTCCAAACAACAAATTCGGTAACCGTAACAGATACCGTTGTTTCACCAGCTGGGATAGGAAGTTCCAATTCTTCAGAGTATGCAGTAAACAATCCCTGATCATCAGAAAGGATAGGCACGATAATATCCTCTTTTACGGTATCGTCTGGTCCGTAAATAATAGAAATTTGTGCAAACCCTGGAGCTTCATCAGAACATTCAGGTAAATCCTGCACTTCCTGCTTAAGTACTGCCCTTGTCTCACCATCGTTTAACAGAGGACCTAATTGTAAAATAGCAGTATCTGAATCAGGAGAATTTGTTACTCCTGTTTCATCCTTGCTACATCCGACCAGTATTAGAGCGAAAATCGCACTAAAAGCCAGAATTTTTTTAATGTCTTTCATAATTACAAAAGTTTTGGTTAATAAATATTTAGAATGGTTAATAAACAATCTGTGAATTCATGGTATCAATACCATGAAGTAAAAGTGTCGTTTTAAAAATTGGATTACTGCTCTATGGCAGGTGAAAGGAGTAGCTAAGTCTTCATATTCAATAGTTTTGGTTAATAAAAATTCGAATGGTTAATAAATAATATTTACAGATCATTCCCTTCTGGGAATAATGAATTTAGTCAAGAAAAAAATTGTGATTTGGGGTGACTTGTAGGTAATAATTGAAGATCAGGGGTGACATTCAATTTAATAATCAATGTAAATTTATGAAACAGCTTTCTGGTCGCTTATGGGGGAAAACCCCTATATTTTTATAATAACACCCTGTTTAACAGTTTTTTGGCTATTGTTCAGGACATTGGAAAATCCACTAAATTATGGTTAATCGCATAGATGATACTCTCAAGTATGGTTTCCGAGTTTGTTCTTTTTATAATATTGGAGCGATGTTTCTCAATAGTTTTAGGAGAAATGAATAGAGTATCTGAAATTTCCTTTGTTTTATAACCTTTACATAGCAAACTTATGATCTCCTTTTCTCTGTTGGTAAAACTAAATTCAGCCATTTCGCTGTTTTCCTTAAAGCATTTCTCTACCTGAGCTGCATGACTGCCAATTTTTTCATCTATGGCATATTCTTCTCCAGAGAAATCGATTAGCATAATAAATTGATCGCTAATACTACGGCTAAGCTTAGAGAAACTGATCTTGGCGTTTCTAAGTTTATCATTATGTACCAATAATGTGGTTGTGGTAACCGCCTTCATATGCTTTCCCCTGGCAAAATTTCTCAGACTCGT
>CBDTXN010000009.1:0-28985 GCA_965364455.1 uncultured Flavobacteriaceae bacterium | reverse complement strand
GCCAGAATATACTCGGTTAAATTAGTTTCACGGTCTAAATCCATCTTTTTACGCAAACGATATCGTTTAATCTCTACACTTTTTACAGAGATATTTAAAAGCGGAGCGATCTCCTTTGAAGAAAGATTAAGTCTTAAATAAGCGCATAGTTTAAGATCGTTGGAGGTAAGTTCCGGGTGCTTCTCTTTTATCTTTTTGAAAAAGTCTTTATCGGCATTACTAAAAGCCTTTTTGAAAAATTTCCAGTTATCCTCTTCACTAATATCTTTATCTATGGTTTTGATTACAGATTTCACCTTTGGAGAATCTTCAGAGTTCTTCAATCTTTCCTTTATACTGGTTAGAAATTCGTTCTTTTTGATAAGGCTCATCGTTGAAACGGCAAGTTCCCTGTTCTTATTTGCCATATCCTGCTCCAGCTTTTCATTTTGTAGTTTAATGATTTCCCGCTCGGCTTCAAGGTTTTTTAATTGTAAAGCCTGCTCTCTTTCAGCAACCTCACGTTTATGATGACGCTTATTAAAAAGATGAACCAGGAAAAGAATTAAAAAGAAGGTTAGCAAATACCCCACCAGGGCAAGATTACTAAGATAATAGGGCCTGGCAATACTAAATTCATAGGAAACCGGGGAGGTTTCATATTTTCCAACCCTGGCCTTTACTTCAAAAATATAATCCCCAAAATTCAGATTTTTGAAGTTTGCCATAGGTGAATCACTCCAATCACTCCAATTAGAACTTAATCCAATTAAGCGGTAACTATATACGGCATTCAAATATTTATCATGCACAGGAGCACTATATTCGAATGAAATATTATTCCTGTCATAATCAAAATCTCCTTCTGAATCCAGCCTAACCATCTCTGGAGTAGCGTCTAGAGCACTAACATCAACCTTATCCAAATTTAAGGTGGTATTCAGGGAAGTTTCAGGTTTACCTATAAACCTTAAATATCCATTAGCAATTCCTAGCAAATATTCTGAATCATCAAAAGCAGAAATATTTTCATATCCCACGGCAATATTCCTGAAATCCTGATCTATAAATACATTAATGAGGTTATATTCCTTATTTATAGGAGCAGGTTCGATATAAAAGATCCCTTCTTTCCCAAATCCCCAGAGCCTGGTTTCTTCGATTTCGCTTATCATTTTTCCGGAAACCCGTTCAGTATCCTTAAGCAATCCCTGCAGCTCATTATCATCAGAAAAATTATCCTTAGCTATATCATATTTATAGATATTTTCTCTCGAGCTGTAATAGAGTGTATCGTTAAACCTGAAAATACTTGAAGTGATTCCCGATTCGTCTGATACCTGGTAATTTTTAATGTCAGTGATCCCGGTTAGCGAATCGTTGACATCAATTCTAAAAATACCTTTATGCTCATTGCTTAACCAGATGTCTCCGTTTTCTGCAACCTCGATAAACTTAGAAGAATGCGGAAAATTTTCAAGCATAGGGACAACTTCCAACTCACCATTGGTACTTTTAATAAAACTGATACCGTTGTAATGACCCTGAATAAAAATACCTTCAGCATATTCTTTAACGAGCCAGGTTCCTAACCTGTCACAAACTTTAGTTGCTTTATCTTCTTCAATGGAGAAAGTTCCGCTATTATGCCCGCACCAAAGTTTCCCGCCAACTCTACCTATAAACCAAACCTGGCCTTCGGTTCCTTCAATGATCTTAAATTTATTTTCTCCGTTCTTCCTAAGATATAAGCCCTGATTGGTTCCCAGGTAAAGATCACCGGCTTCTTCGTAAGATGCATAAACAGAACCAATTTCACCACGATTATCCTGAAAAGAACGAAATGATGATTCCAGGTCTATCTGGCTTATACCATAATCGAGCCCAGCCCATATGTTTCCCGATTCATCGAGGAAGAGGTCCAGAACAGTGTTATTCATCAGGATATTATTCTGATCGAAGGTATTAACTGTATTACCTTCAGAATCTACCTGAATCACTCCTTTTCCCACGGTTCCCAAAACAAGTCCGCCATTCTCAAGGTCTATTGCATCCAGAATATTAGGGTAACCAAATTCAGTATTAAATTGTATTTCTTCTTTGACAAGTCTTTGCCCATCCCATTCAAAAAATTCAGATTTCCCGGTAATGATCCTTAAGTCCCCGTCTTCCTCATAAAGATGCATAACAGCTTTCTCCCCTAGTTGCTCTGAAGGAATAAGATTTTCCGGATTGCCGTTACTAACCTTAAAAAGTCCTTCACCTACCAGTTGAAAATAAAGCTCGTTATTTAATTTAAAGATGCCAGAGAAAGGTTTTTCATAGGGGTTAGCCATTTGAGATAGCTCATCCTTCCCAGGATCATAAAAATAGATTCCGTTGAAACTCCTGAAAATAATAAGATCATCCAAATATTCGATATCCCAGAACTGTTCGCCATCAATTAGCTTATTTGGAAATTTTTGGACAAGGCTGAAATATTGAAGCTTTCCAAAATCGTCCTTTTCCCAGTAGCCTGCCTCCATGTACGCACCGGTGTAAATACGGCCATTTACAACTTTTAAGGATCTTACAATGGTATTATTCGGGACTGGATATAGATTCCAGTTTTCTCCATTAAATTCTAATAAACCGGTGCTATTGGCAAAGTAGAGATTATTATTCTCTGCCTGATCTATCATCCAGTTTTGATTACCGGCAGAGTAATGGTTTGGTCCAAAGTTTACTACTGGAGGTAATTCCTGACCGCAGATACTCCAGAAAGAGAAAATAAATATTATGAAGGAGATCGTTTTACTCAAAGGGGCAATTGAATTATGATGCGAAAGTTAACCATCATAGGCTTAACACGAAAATTTTAAGCCTAATTTAGAAGGCTATATATTAGTAAAATTTTTGGGCTTCCATGTTAAAGTATTATAAAGCCCTATGGCATCCTAAGATAAATTAATTTTTTTGGCAGTTATTGGTGTACCAAGTTCAGATTACCCTATAAAATCAACAACCTATACTTCATATATGAACAGTATTAAAGAATCTCTACAATACAACATATCCCACTCACCCGTATTAATTCTTTTTCTCCTTCTACCTATTTTGAGTTTTGCCCAGCAAAATGAGGTTATACATTCGGTTTATGTGACCTCAAATACGGCTTTAAGGACCGATGCTGAAAACAACAGGATCCTTTCCAGCATTATTGAGGACTCTAAGAAGGAAGACTCCGCAAGCCTGGTAATTGTAGGAAATATTGTTCCTGAAAAGGGATATCCTAACAAGGATAATGGCCGAGATGAACTGCAGAAAGACCTACAAAAAAACCTGCTGGATCAAATTGATAATTTTAATGGTAAAGTATTCTTCACTCCCGGCTATAACGAATGGCAAACAGATGCTCCAGATAATATAGATGACCTGGAATCCTTTCTTCAGGATAATTCTAAAGCCGACTTCAATCCGGATGATGGATGTCCTATAGAAAGTGAAAGCCTGAGTGATGACATACAGCTTATCATGGTAGACTCCCAATGGTTTGTTGAAGACTGGGATGATCATCCTTATATCAACAATAAATGTGAGATCAAAACAAGAGCACAATTCCTTGAAGAATTTAATGATGAACTGGAGGACAGTCAGAAAAAAACAGTTTTGGTTGCCGTTTATCATCCGGTAATGACTCAAACAAAACTTGGATTCTTCCAGAAAATGATTGGGGCAGGAACCCAGACCAGAAGGAATCCGCAGCTTAAAAAACTGATGAATTCCCTGGAAGCGCTGGCAAAACAATATAACGATGTCATTTTCCTATCCGGTAAAGACAGTAACCTGCAATTTGTTCAGGACGATGGTATCGAGCAGGTGATCACTGGTATTACTTCCAAACCTGAAAAAGCGGCTCCTGAAACGGATAATGGTGATTTTGCTGCTTACGACCTTGGTTATGCCAAATTGAAGGTGAATAAAAATGGAAGCTCTAATCTTGAGCTTTTTAAAGTAACAGAGGCAGGTTCAGAAGAAATTTTCAACGAAAAGATCGTATTGGAACGTCCTACCCTCGACGAAGTCAACTGGCCTAGCAACCGCCTTGGAGCTACCACCACTGCTTCGGTTTATACTGAGGAAGAAACAGATAAAGACGGATTGTATCGAGCAATCTGGGGTGAACATTATCGCCCACTTTACAGCAGAGAATTCGAATTTCCGGTACTTTACCTGGATACCATTCCCGGTAACTTAAAGGTACTTGGCGCAGGCGGAGGGCATCAGTCCAGGTCACTTGGATTTATAGATGAAGATGATCATGAATACACTCTAAGAGCCCTTAAAAAAAGTGCCCTTCAATTTCTACAAACAACTGTAATAACGACACATTATGTAGAGGATTACCTGGAAAATACGGTTGCGGAAAGATATGTACAGGATTTTTATACCACTGCTTTCCCATACGGAACTTTCCCGGCAGGCAGGTTCATGGATGAACTTGATATTTATCACCCTAATTCCAATCTATATTATGTACCTAAACAGGAAGCACTTGGTATATATAACCAGGAATATGGAGATGAGCTATATATGTTCGAATGGCATATTGGCGATGAAAATAAAGACCTTGATATCTTCGGAAATGCAGATGATATCCTGAATACCTCAGATCTTTACCTGGAAGTTAGAGATTCTAAAGATGCCTACGTAGACGAAGATATGTTCATTAGAGCAAGGTTACTGGATATGTTGCTGGGAGACTGGGACAGGCATTCTGGCCAGTACGAATGGGCAGAGTTTGAGGAAGAGGATGGAAAGAAAAGATATCTTCCAATTGCAAAAGACCGCGACCAGGTTTTCCCTAAAACCGATGGTTTTGCGCTATCTATGCTAAGAGTTGCCTTTCCTCAATTCAGGGCAATGGAGGAATATAGCCCTATGGTGAAAAAGCCAAAATGGTTCAATATAGCCGGGTATCCTATAGATAAAGCATTTATCAGAAATGCCGATTGGGAAGATTGGAAGAAACAGGCAAATTATATTCAGGAAAATATCACCGATGAAGTTATCATGGAAGCCTTTAACGTACTTCCAGACAGTATCGCCAGTGATGATTATGTAGCCGAGATCAAAGAAACCATGAAAGCCAGGAGAGGTAATCTTGAGCAAATTGCCAGGGATTACTACAAGCACCTATCTGAATTTGATGTTTTCACCGGTACAGATGATGATGACGAATTCCTTATTACCAGAAAGCCTGATGGGGTTACCACAATTGAAATGACCAATGAAGATGGCGAATTAGCCGCACAGAAATCCTATAATTCAGATGAAACGAGAGAGATCTGGATATACGGTCTTGATGGTGACGATAAATTTAAGATCGAAGGAAAAGGGAATAATTTGGTTAGATTAAAAGTTATTGGAGGTGAAGAAAACGATATCTACGATTTTCAGAATACTCGACGAGCCAAATTATACGATTATAAGAGCAAGAAGAATACGATAAAAACTCCCGGAGCTAATAAAATGCTTGTAGACTCTTATGAGATCAATAACTACGATCCTAAAAAGAAAAAAATAAGACAGTATACGCTATTCCCAAGCGCTGATTTCAACTCAGATCAGGGATTCAGCCTTGGAGTTAGTAATACATATACCCTTTACGGACTGGTTAGAAATCCATTTACGGCCAAGCATAACGTTACTGCGAATTATTACTTCGCTACAAAAGGTTATGACGTAGGTTATACAGGAGAGTTTGCCCATATATTCCATAACTGGAACCTGGGTATAGATGCTTATTATTCCAGTCCTAATTTTGTGATCAACTATTTTGGATCAGGAAATGACACTGAATACGATCGTGATGATGTTTCCCAGGATTTTAACCGGGTAAGGCTTCAGAAATGGAGATTTTCTCCATCGCTTATTTATCGCAAGAATGACAAAGTTCATTTCGATATCAGGCCTATGATAGAATCGATGGAAGTTTCTTACGACGAAAATCGTTTTATCGCAGATGCTTTTGCTCCTGAAAACCCAGTTTTCGACAGCCAGTTATATGCCGGAGCCGAACTGAATTATAATTACTGGAACAAAGACCGTGTAGCCTTCCCATCCAGAGGTGTGGAATTGGACCTAACCGCAGGTTATAAAACCAATATCGACGAAAACGAAAACCGATTTGCATATATAAGACCAATGCTGGCGTTAAATTATCCGCTACATGAAAGTGGTTTCGCAGCCCTTGCCACAAAAATTGGAGGTGAAGCTATTATTGGAGATAATTATGAATTCTATCATGCTGCTACTTTGGGTGGTGGAAACATGAATAGTTTAAGAGGTTATAGAAATGAACGTTTCAATGGTAAATATGCATTCTACCAGAATATTGATATAAGAAGTGGGATCACCCAGTTCAGGACCGATTTTATTCCAATAAGAATTGGAGCGAGTGCCGGGTTCGATTACGGACGGGTATGGCAGGAAAACGATAACAGTAATGATTGGCATACCAACTACGGTGGATCTATTTTTATTAATGCTTTTAAGGCATTTACCGGAAACATTGGTTATTATGTAGGAGATGAAGGCGGACGTTTAAACTTCACCTTTAATTTCGACTTCTAAGAATAGAATAATTAAGAATTAAATGGCGGAAATTATGAATTTCCGCCGTTTTTATTTTCATCAATTATCTTTAGAAAGTTCAAGCGCAAGAGATTTAATATCTGAAGTTTCAATTGTAGGCTTTTCTGCTAATGGAAAAGTAAATTTTCCCGGCCTTTCAATAAATGCAGTTTTTAAGCCTGCTCTCTGAGCACCTGCAATATCCCAGCCATGGGCAGCAACCATCATGCATTCCTTCTTATCTAAACCAATCTCATTTAATACAAAATTATAAGCATCAGGGTGCGGTTTGAATTTCTGTGCGCCCTCGACACTATAAATAGCATCAAACAGGTCATCAAGATCGGCAAATTCAAGTTGGCTTTCCAGCACATCGGTTTTTCCGTTACTAAAAGCAATTAAGGTATATCCAGATTCCTTCAAAAGCTTCAGGCCTTCAAGTACTTCGGGATAAGGTTTCAGTTTGTCTATAGGGCTTAAAACCTCCTTAATCTCATTATCTGTAAACTCCTTATGATATTTTTGCGCATTCATTTTGAATACTGAAGCAGCAAGCTCACTAAAATCATGATAGGAACCGGTAATGGTTTCTACAAGGGAGTAGTGCAGTAGTTGTGCGAACCACAATTCAGCAGCATTTTCATTTCCAAGCGCAGAATTGATACTTTTTTTCAATGGCTCAAGATCTAAAAGAGTCTCATTAACATCGAATATCAGGGTTTCTATATCTTTTGTCATAGCTATAAAATTAAAAAAGCCGGTAGTTGTACCGGCTTTCACTTATATAAATTCTTTTTCTACATATCACGATAAGAGAATTTCTGTCCTCCCACAGATACTTCTAACATTGCTCCTCCCTTGGGCATGGTAACTACGGCCATTCCATCTTCAAAATTAACCGACCTGGAAGCTCCTTTGGTAATGGCAACTGCCGATACTCCTGAGGTAAATTCCAGTTCTCCAGACTTGAATTCCTCAAGATCCTGTTGTGTCTGGAAGAAAATGACTTCTCTAAAAGCCTCACCTCCAATTTGTAAACCAACATCTACCTGTCTTAGTTTGGCCCATCCAATTTGTTCACCTCCCTGGTAGACCACTCCGTTACCGGCTGCACCTCCGGCAATAAATGCACCTTTACCAACATTCGGAAAGATAACATAACCAAATGAATCATTGGCAAGCCTCTCTACATCTGTATTTATTTTCTTCAATTCATCAAGAGCATATTTTGCATCAATAACAAGGGTCTCCCTGTTCTTGTCACTTATAAAGTCATCCTGAGCATTAATGTTTGAGCTAAAAAGAACTGTGAATACCAAAAGCAACAAACTATAGTTTTTAATCTTTTTCATGATCTAAAAGTTTTTAATTGAATTAAAAAGTACTTAAAAACAAGCAAATCTTGTGTTAATCACCTGTTATATATCTGGTAATTAACATTGACTGAAATTGTAAAATACTGGTGATAAAAAATCTCTAAAGCTTATCGGACACCTGAAATTCTTTGCTGATCGATACAGGATCTCCGTTTTTCAGGAAACCCTCTATTCTCACTTCAAAGTTTCCGCTGATATCTGAGGTATAAAAATCGAGCTTTTTGGAACTAACCTCTGGCAGCCAAAGTAATTGATACCTGTAATCTGGAATTCTGGAAAGTTCACCGTTTTCCGCCTTAGAATATTCAGGAGAATAATATTCCTTATCCTTTTCAACCGGTTGGATCTTCAAGGCAAAGCCATCATCACCAATTCCGAAATTCTGATTTTTGGTTCTTATATCCAGAACTCCCTGGTAAAAAGCAGGCCCGTAATAATACTTGTCAATTAATACACTGATGGATTCAATGGTATTAGGATTCATTCCGTAAACATCCATATGGTCTGTTATAGCGATCCCGTCAACCAGGATTAGAGGCACACCTCCGGTCGCATTAGGATTTTGGAAATCTGAAATTTTAATAACCTTCCTATCCCCATCATTTCGGAAAGAAACAAAGTTTATGATCTCAACAAATGTCTCGTCCATGGTGCTAAAACGGGTATAATCATCCAGTATATACCTGGTAGCCCTATTACCATAGAAAATATTACTTGCAGCGTAACTCATTAATGAGTCCGACTTTACCGAGCGGTAATATTGTTCTATCTGGTGATGAACTATTCTTTCTCTTAAACGTTCCTGATCCAGGTCATTCAATGGAATTTTTGGAAATTCTATTGAACCAAGATCCAACTTTATAGAATCCTTCCGGAATTTAAACCCTTCCTTATCTTCCGATAAAACTTTTAAACTTCCGGTAGAGTAATCTACAAGATCAGATAACTGAAAATTAAATTTTCCTTGATTATCTGTTGAAAAAATCCTGAATTTATCTGGTCTCCGGGCTACAGAATAAGCCAGGTTTAATTTCCTGTTAACCGGCTCTTCATTACTGTTTAGGACCAGTCCTTTTAAATGACGGCCACGATATTCCGGAAGAGTCTTAAATGAGAAATTTCCTGATCGTTTTTTAGATTTTTGAACAGAACTTAACGGACGGGCCATAACTGTTGAATCCAATTTTCTTATTGAAACCGATAATCTCGAAGCTTCTAATTCACTTTCAGAAAGATCAAGTTCTAGAGTAACTTTCTCCCTATGCCCTATATCTTCCCTGTCTAATTTTATTTCAAATGCTTCCGCAGGTTCATTGGATATCGAAGTATTACCAACATTTTTTATATAATTCTCTTCTTTCAGAATTTTACCTTTTTCCTGTTCCAGGTAAGGATTCAAAATGAAAATATCGGCCATAAAAATCCCTGAATTCTCATAATTATCCATCCAGTTAGTATACCCAATAAGCTTATAGGTTCCCGATGGCAAAGAGGAAGGAATTAGAAAATCTGAATATCCGGCTCCTTCCTGCAAGTCTAAAGTATGTTTAAAAACAGCTTCCTGGTTGGAGTTCAATAGTGCAACATGTGCAATTCTACTGATCTTGCTATCCAGATTATCCTCATTTAAATTGTACAGGGAATATTGTAAACTCTCACCCGGCAGGAAAAATGATGAATTATAATGTATAAATATACTTTCTTCGGCTCCCGATGGATTTTGGATAAATTGTGAGGATCCCTTTTGGGCAAGATTTAACTGGGAAATCAAAAATGCGCAAACAAATAAATATTGAGATAAGTATTTCATATTATTCTATCCAGAATTCGGGTTCTACATTGGTTCCAAAAAAATTACAGTTTACACACCTGGCCTCAATAACGGTATAAACACCAGGAGGATCTTCTCCAAATAACTCTACCTGATTACTTTCAACGAGTTCTCTCAAAAGGTCCCTTTCAGGAAGAAAAGGATCACAAGGACCATAATGAGATGGTCTTGGGTCAAGATCCAGATCAAAATAGTCTGTATAGCTAAAAAATAATCTTTCTTCATCTACAGAAGCGGTGGTGAAAAAGCCAATTACTTTCTCTCCTGTTTCGTCAACAGATTGAATATTACCATCCAGGAATCCAGGCTGATATTGAGAAAATATGTTCTCAGATTCCGATAAGTTCTTCAGGGTTGTGTAGTAATCATGAGCTTCAGCAGAAATTTTCAACTGCTTAACCAGGATACTATATCTATGGGCGATCTTATCATCTTCTTTTGATAAAAATCTTACCAGATAATCGTTGATGTTATTTTCTGAAAGCTCTGTCGTGCTGGAAAGGACAATTTCCTCAGAGGGGAGTGTATTGTAACATATATATTCCTCCTCAAATTTTGGAACCACCTCAAACTCGTCATTTTCATTAATTATAAGGTCATTCAAGATCCTGTAACGGGATACGATCTTATAAGTTTCTTCAAATTCATACTTATAATAACTACCAGAATCATCATCTGATGAACTTACCAGAATTGCTACCCCTGTTTCTTCTCTTACCACAGCTTTAGTACTCCTTATATTATCTATCGTAGTTGCTTCCTGTCCCGTAACTGGATTAGATTCATAAATGCCGCTAGAGGTGCTGACTTTCAGGGTATAATCTATTCCGGGTTGAGTGCTGAATCGGGATTCAGAAATATAAACACCGGCGGTATCTTCTATAAATAAGAATGTCTCTCCATTAGAAGAATTAACCGATACACTGGCATTACCTAAGGGCGATGGACCATTTTCTTCAAGCTCATAACTACGACTAATTTTAATTTCCTGAAACTCTTCACGGTCTGTGATTATACCTTCAATAACCAGAAAACTCTCAAAATCTTCTGTAGCCAGCTCAATTTCTTCCACACAGGAGCTTAATAAAGCCAAAAGGCCTAAGCAGAATATTAATTTGATATGGAAACAATTTAAAATTTTCAATATTTCTTGGCTGTATTTAATATGCTTAGTAAATCGAACATTTAAAGGCATTTATTACTCTTCTACCCAGAAATCTGGTTGTACATTGGTTCCAAAATAGTTACAATCTACACAAGGTGCTGATATAACAAAGTAAATTGGAGGTGCAAAAGGTTGTGGTTCTTCACTAAAATACTTCACCAATCCGTCTTCAAGAAGCCCTATTAAAACATCATAAGATTCAGTAAATACATCGTCACAGTCATTTATATGCGAAGCTCTTGCTTGCACTATAGGATCAAAATAATCTGTATAACTAAAGAAAACGCGTGCCTCGTCTACCGCTGCTGCACTAAATATCCCTATAACTTTTTCATCGTTATTACCTACCGGCTGAATATTTCCACTTAATAGACCAGGTTGGTATTGCGAGAATATATTATCGGCTTCAGATAGATTTTTCAAGGTCTCGTAGAAGGCATGAGCATCTGCAGAGATTCTTAATTGCTTTACCAGCATACTATACCTGTAAGACATTTTAAAATTGTCCCTTTCGATGAATTTCACCAGGTAATCATTGATATTATTCTCTGATAGCTCGGTAGTTCCCGAAATGATCGTTTCGGTAGAAGGCAGGGTATTATAACAAATATATTCCTCCCTGGTCTTATCCACAGATTCCAGTAACGTATCTTCTACTATAACCAGATCCCATAGTTTTTCATATGGAGAAACAATTTTATAGGTTTCTTCGTACTCATATTTGTAAAAACTTCCTTCATTTTGATCTGAAGAACTCACAAGAATAGCTACGCCTTCATCCTGCTTATAATTTGTTTTGATAGTTCTCACTTCATCAATTGAAGTTGATTCCTGCCCGGAAATGGTCGTAGATTCATAAACCCCATTAGCTGTTGTTACTTCCAGGGTATAATCTGTTCCAGGCCTGGCTGCAAAATCGATCCCTGAAATGTATAAACCAGGCGAGGTTTCGCTGAATTCTATGTTTTCTCCGATGGAGCTTTTAACTATAACTTCTGCATTGCTAACTGGTGCAGGACCATTCTCCTCCAGCCTGTAACTCCTGCTAAGCTTTACCTCCTGGAATTTAACCTCATCGGTTATAATTCCTTCTACGATAAGAATACTTTCAAAGTTTTCGGTATCAAGCTCCAGCTCCTCTACACAGGAATTGAACAAAACGATTATGCCAATAAATACGGCAAGCTTTAATGATATGTTCTTTGGTAAGTTCAATTAAATATTAAAATTTAAAATTATAAGTTATAGTCGGTATTGGCATAGCAAAAATCGAGCTCTGGTAAGCTTTGACCTCTCCGCCATCGGTAACAAAAAATACAGAATATGGATTGTTTCGCCCCAGCACATTATAAATGGAGATACTCCAGAAGCTATGGGCCAGTTTTTCTATTTTGTGATTTCCTTCAGCATTAAAACTCAGGTCTAATCTATAGTAATCAGGAATACGATACTGGTTCCTGTCACTATAAGCTACGAACTGTGAATCATTAAAATCATATTTCCCTATTGGGTAGGTAACAGGCCTACCGGTCTGGTAAATAAAATTCGCTGAAAAGCTGAACCTTTTGGTCATTTTATAATTCATCACTGCACTGAAGTCATGAGGTTTGTCAAAATTTGAAGGAAAAAATTCACCATTATTCACTCTTTGTGACGGATACTCGCTATCCAGCTTAATAAAAGACCTGGAATAGGTATAACTTAACCATCCGTTAAGGTCTCCAAAATTCTTTCTTAGTAAGAACTCAGCTCCATAAGATTCACCTTCACCCTGAATGATCTCGGTTTCAATATTCTCATTCATGAATAAAGCCGCTCCGGTTTCAAAATCGATAATATCGTCGGTCATTTTATAATAACCTTCAATGCTTAGTTCATACATGTTATCCTTGAAATTCTTAAAGAAGCCCAGGGAAAACTGCTGCGCCTGCTGCGGAGCGATATGAGTATCTGATAGTTTGTAAATATCTGTTGGGGACACCAGGGTATTATTGGATAACGTATGTATATACTGCATGGTGGAATTGTATCCTCCTTTTACTGAAAAGTCGTCCAGAAATGAATAACGCGCCCCAATGCGATATTCCAAACCGGAATATGTCTTCACATTTTCATTGTTGCCGAATTCGGTGGTACCTATTACACTATTCTCACTTTTAGGCGCTCCATCGGCATAGGTATTAACTGTAGATGGACCTAAGGCCGTAAATGTGGAAAACCTTAATCCCGCATTTAATAATAGTTTTTCTGAAATTTCAAACTGGTCTGCAAGGAAAATTGCAGATTCCAATCCCTTTTCCTGATTAAGTGAATTAGGTTCTACCAGGGAATTATTTCCTAATGGATCTACACTTCCCGGTTCAATTTCATAAAGTTTGATAGAAATTCCATAATTAAGCTCATGACTGGAATTTAACCTGTGATCCATATCTATCCTAACCTTGGAATCATTTATCACGAAACTGGAAACAAAGCTGTTATCGAACTCACTGTCATATTCAATATCAAACCCATAATTACTATTGGAGATATTGATAGAACCTTCCAGATCTTTATTGAATCTATGGTTGAACGTACCCGAAAACATCCTGTTGTTATAAGAATACAAGGAATCTGAGGTAATACTGAACTTATCCCGGCTGTAGTAACCGGTGATATTATAATCGTTATTCGCATCTATCTGATGACTGTAATTCGCAATAAAGTCATAGAAGGACGCTTCACTATTATTCAATTCTTCTTCATCTAGAGTATTCAGAATCCAGTCTGAATAGGTTGCTCTTCCTCCAATTATCAGGGAAGATTTATCCTTAACGATGGGTATTTCAAGCTCCAGGTTTCCGGTAACGGGTCCTATAGAACCTTCCCCGGAAAGTTGCTGGGTATTCCCTTTTTTTGTCCTGATATCAAAAACTGAAGATAATCTACCTCCAAATTTCGCCGGAATATTTCCTTTATAGATCTCTACACTACCAGTGGTAAAGGGATTAATAGCGGAAAATACACCGAAGAAATGATTAGGATTATAAATAACCCCATTATCAAGCAGAATAAGGTTCTGGTCTTCCCTTCCACCACGAATATTAAAGCCCAAAGCTCCTTCTCCCGCCTTGGAAATACCAGGAAGCGTGGTCGCCGCTTTTAAAAGGTCCCTTTCTCCAAGGATAAGAGGCATTGTTTTAACTCTTTGTACATCTATCACAGAAACTCCGGTGAAAGCTTCTTTAATATTTCTATCAGATTTTGAATCGATAATTACCTCACTTAACTGTTCGAGACTTTCAGACAATGAAAAGTTTAAGGCTCCGTCATTATACATCACCGCTCTTTTTCTCACAATATCATTCCCAAGAGTTCTGGCAATTAAGATATGAGGACCGGCCTTTAAACGTAAAGTATAATTCCCATTCAAATCTGTTTGTGTTCCCCTATCCTCTCCTTCTACCAGGATGGCTACATTAGATAATGGTCGCTGATCTTTATTACTTAAAACCCGCCCGGTAAGGGTATAATATTCGTCTCCCCTGCTATCAGATTCTCTCCCGATCTTATGGGTAGTTATTTCTCCAGAATTATATTCCTCCTCCAGGAAATAAGGAATATTTTCTTCATTCACTTCCTCCCCGGTTCTTTCCTCTACTACTTCCGGGTTTTCGGTTTGAAAAGAAAAGTCTTCGTGGACTATATTATTTTCAGTTATGATTACCCGGCCATCCAGAATGTAATAGTTAAGCACGGTATCATCTAAAATTTCTGATAGTATTTCTTCAACCGATGTATCTTGAAAATTATTGGAAATAGTTTTTTCCGGAATCCACTCTTCCAAAAAGTAGAACCTATAATTCGAATTAGTCTCAATTAGCCTGAATACCTCATCAAGTGTAGCATTCTCATATTCCAGACTTAACCTTTCTGATTCCTGCGAAAATGAAAGAAAAAAGGAAAATATACAGATTAGGAGGGTAACTTTTCTTTTCATTTATCTTTGGTTATTTGAACATTCAAACTCCTCAATTAGCACTCCCAGATCTTTAAGAAATCTCTCGTAATTTGATCTTCTTTGAGAACGATTAGACTTAAAGAATGCCCTTATTCGATCCTTATATTCTGGATATTTATCTCTAAGATTAGAAGATGAGGGCTCAAAGAAACTGTTTGATGTATTAATGTAGTAGTCTGTAGATAATTTTTCGAATTCGTAATAAGCTCTTGATCTATCCCTTTTTTCAAGAGGTTTTACCCTAGCTTTTTTATAAATCTTAAGGCAGTCATATTCATTAAGGATCTCATAGAATCCCGGGTCATGGTCACCATTTGCAAACCTTAAATTATCAAAATGATGAGCATTTATCTCAAATGAAGTTACCAGGTCTGAAATAAGTTCTATAATAAAAACCTCCTCGCCAGATCGGTCTATGGTCGCTATAAGTATATCGCTAAAAATATCATACCTGAGTTTTACATTAGAAAACTCCTGCCCATCATATACAAGGCTTCCATTTTTAAAATCCCTGCCATTAAAATAAGGGTGTTTTTCATTAAGAGTTCTGTATTCCTCCCTGTAGGCAATACCATTTAATAGTGCCAGGTTTTTATAACCCTGGATAGAATCTAATTTCGCGAATAATTTGCTTTCTGAATTAGACTGGGGATATAAAGCATTAAGGAACAGGGAAATAAATAAGGTAAAGTATATTTGCTTCATAAAAGATTTACACGGAAAGTTTTACAGGATCTGCTAAACTCTGATTTTCAGGTCACCGAAAGTAATAATTAGAGACATATTCGCAAATATTTAATTCTTAAAAAATCAAATAAGTTGTTCTGAAACCTATATACTTTCAGTTGTTTTAATGCATATTCCTGAAACTTTTTATGCTATTAGCACAAATGTTCTAAACTTATAAATTGACAATTTCCAAGGTAAAAACTTTTATCTCCCTTATGTAAATTTCATTAATTACCTAAAAAATATCCTCCCTTACTTCCTTACTTGCAATTAATTAGCTATTTTTTTGATCTGAAACGTTTTAGATATGAAAAAGCTTGTACTGATATTCTGCCTGGTTGCTTTCGCCTGTAAATCTGATAAGAATAAAGATCTTAAAGACTTAACTTCTAATGAAATAATTACTACGGAGACTGATGATGTAATTATAGAAAAGCCAGCCGGTATCGATATTCCCGAAGGAATGAAATGGGTTTCAGGAGTTCATTTTACCATGGGAGCAGACAGTTCAGACCCTTTGGCCCTGCCCCGTGAAAGACCTGCGCATCCTGTAGCAGTTGATGGCTTTTTTATAGATGTAACCGAGGTAACCAATGCAGATTTTAGAAAGTTCGTCGAGGAAACCGGTTATGTGACGGTAGCTGAAAGACCTGTAGACTGGGAAGAATTAAAGAATCAGTTACCTCCTAACACTTCCAAACCTCACGATAGTTTACTCCAACCGGGGTCTTTAGTATTTAAAAAAGACCTGGAAACCCTGACCGAATATAATTATTCTCAATGGTGGGAATGGAAGATCGGTGCGAATTGGAGACATCCTGAAGGACCGGGAAGCTCTATTGAAGGAAAAGACAATTATCCTGTAGTTCATATCTCTTTTGAAGATGCTCAGGCATATTGCAAATGGGCTGGAAGGCGTTTACCTACCGAAGCCGAGTGGGAAGCTGCAGCACATGGAAAAAGACCTGGTGGAATATATACCTGGGGTAATGATAAAAAAGAGCTTAATTTCCTGGCCAACACCTGGCAAGGTGAATTCCCACTTAAAAATATTCCGGAAGATGGATACAAATATGCCGCCCCGGTAAGATCATTTCCGGCCAATAGCCTTGGATTGTATGATATGGCAGGGAACGTTTGGGAATGGACGCAAGACTGGTATGATGAAAATTATTATAAAAAATTGCTTCAAAATGGAGAAGCAATCAATCCCAGGGGACCCGATAAACCTTATAACCCTGTAAATCCTTATGAAAAAGAAAAAGTAATAAAAGGCGGGTCTTTCTTATGCAATGAGTCGTACTGTGCCAGTTACCGTATTACCGCTAAAATGCCCCAGGCACTTGATTCAGGTTCAGACCATCTTGGTTTTAGAACTGTTGCATCAGTAGATATGCTGAAAGATCAGAAATAATCCATTTTTGAATTAAATATTGATACACCTCCATTGAATTCATTGTTAAATTTTGATAATTAGACATTTACAACATTTTGATCTGGTTATACTGAAATTTTAGATAATCCCTGTATTTATAATGTCTTCGCGGGTTTTTCAACCTGAATATTGCGTTTGCCATTTGTTGCAACACCCTGTAAAGCAGGTTTTTATACAGTTTTAATCCTTATATTTAATCATAACTTGGTAAAGATTAACCATTTCGACCAGGGTCTACCTACTATTATTGATTAACTAAAAACTTGAATTTCTATGAAAACTAAAATTTTATGCCTTCTTTTCGCAGTAGCTTTAATGTCTTGTGGTACTAACACTCAAATTGTAGGCGCATGGACCAGCGATGATATTCCAACAGATAAGACATATGGTAAAATTTTTATTGCTGCGCTTACACCTAATACGAATGTGCAGAATGCTGTAGAAAATAATCTGGCCTCGGCTGCCAGAGAAAGAGGCTTGGAAGCTACAACCAGTGCACAAACTTTCTCAAAAAGTTTCACCAAAGACAATCAACCCACTAAATCTGAAATTCTTGATAAAGTAAGAGCTCAGAATGCCGATGCTATTTTTACGGTCACTCTACTCGACCAGGAATCTGAGACCAGGTATGTACCGGGATCTACCACCTATTATTCACCAATGACCTATGGTGGGTATTATGGGAATTTTTATAGCTACTACAACACCATGTACCCCATGACATATGATCCAGGTTATTATAAAACAGACAAGATCTACTATATGGAGAGTAATCTTTATGATGCCGATACTGAAGAATTGATCTGGTCTGCCCAGTCTAAAACAGTAAATCCTTCAGATATCAATGCATTTGCCATGGATTATACTCAGGCTATGGTGGACGAACTTATAAAGGATGGGGTCTTGAAAAAATAGGATATCCCTTCACAAAAAATAATTTTTAAGACAATGGGATATGACAAGATCCTTATTAATAATATTAGGCATTTGCGCCTGTAGTCTGGTTAAAGCCCAGGATTCTCATTACTGGTCCCAACAATTTGGTACAAGGTCTGCCTTATTATCTGGAGCGGTGCTTGGAGGGGCCCAGGATAATACCATGATCTATTATAATCCCGGAGCCCTTGGTTTACTTGAAAACTCATCTATTTCTATAAATGCGAACGCCTATAGGATAGGAAATATTAAGGTTGAAAATGCGCTTGGGCAACAGGCAGATTTTGAAAGTGCACAGGTAGGATCGGTTCCACTGCTTGCAGGAGGAATGATAAACACTAAGGATCAGAAATGGAAAATTGGTTATGCCTTTATAACTCCCGTTGATTTTAGCTTTAAAGGGATCGCCCGGCTGGAAGGAAACCAGGACCTTATTCCTGCTAATGAAAGTGTTGGTGATGAAGAATTCGTCGCCGAAGCCGGTATAACCACTAAAACTTCTGAACTCATATTCGCCATTGGTATGGGAAGGAAATTAAATGAAAACTGGTCTGTAGGATTAAGTAATTTGTTCACGGTTAGATCACATTCCTATCAGCGTAACTTTTCTACCTATGTTTTTATGAACGACCTGGAACGAAGCCTGGTTGGCGCAAACCAGAATCAGAATGTTGAGTACTATAATGTTCGGTATGCTGCTAAACTTGGAGCGGTCTATAAAGATGGCCCCTGGAGTACCGGGCTTACGATCACCACTCCTTCCCTGAATTTATTCGGAAACGGTACACTGGCATCAAATATCGCTATTAGAAATTTGAGATTGATAGACGAAAACCGGATTAGTGGTGTAGCTACTGCCAGGCAAGCCGAATTAAAAAGTAAGTTTAAATCTCCATTTTCTGTTGCTCTTGGAACAAATTATGAAAAAGGCAGGTCCAGCGCAGGAATAGCAATACAATACTATTCGGGAATCGATATCTATGATATTATGGAACCTACACCAGGAGCGTTTGTGAGACCCGCGGAACTTGCACCGCAAATACAGAGCGATGCTTTTCTTAGAAACAGGGCCGGGGCAAAATCTGTATTGAATATCGCAGTAGGTTATGAATACAAACTAAATGACACCTTTTCCCTTCTCTTTAGTGGAAGAAATGACATGTCCTACTTCGATGATGAGCTAAATGAAGGTACGGGTATTAAAACTACCATTAGCAGCTGGGATATTTATCATTTTAGCGGTGGAGTTACTGTAGATCGTAAGAATAGTAGTCTTAGTCTTGGATTACTCTATAGTACAGGAAATACGGGGAAATATGAACAAACTGGAAATTTTGATCCCAACAATATAGATCTGGTTGAAGGTACAACTACCATTACCAACGCTAAATACAGTAATATCGGACTCTTGCTCGGTTACACTTTTTATTTGAGAATGTTCAAATTTAAAGATGACCAGGAAGATTAAGGATCTACTTTTCTCATTCTATTTCAATTTTTTAATAAGAATGCCATGAAAATAAAGAGATTGATAAACCAAACACTGGAATTTAGATCTTTGCTGGCAATTTTGACCATATTTCTATTAACCGGATGCTATCCCGATCAGCCAGAGCGGGTGGAAGAGTACGATCTTGCCTATACCAATTATTCAGCAGATTTCGATTTTTCAGTATCAAGGACCTATTCTTTACCAGACAGGGTTGTTCTGGTAAACAACGAAAGCTTCAGTGAGGACGATCCTGAATTTATTGATGATATTTTCGGCGATGTGATCCTAAGTAACATAAGGGAAAATCTAAATTCGGCCGGTTGGACAGAAGTTTCGGAAGATGATTCACCTGAAATGGTGATCCTTCCTTCAGCCTTTGATGAAACCTTCCTTTATTATTACAATTTTGGCTACTGGGGCTGGTACTACCCGGGATTTTATCCTGGTTGGGGATGGTATTACCCGGGCTACAGTCCGGGATACGTAAGCGGATATCGCGTAGGTACCGTCCTGGTTCAAATAACCTATCCTTCTGAAATTGAAAACGAAGAAATCCCGGTAGTTTGGGTAGCAACATTCAACGGATTACTGGAAGGTAGTGATCGGGGAATTTCTCAAAGAATAGATCGAAATCTGGACCAGGCCTTTAGTCATCCCCCGTTCAATCTTTAAACCTACATCTAATGAGATCCAGGATCATACTCATAATATTTTTATTTATAACGGCAAGCTCCTTCGCCCAGACTAAATTTGCGGTAAATTATATGGTGGGAATCCCCACGGGAGAAACTTCAGACTATATTGACAATACCAGCTGGCGCGGAGTAAATTTTGATTTTTCCTATTTCCTGAAACGCGATCTGGCTATAGGTCTTAGCGGTGGCTGGCAGGTTTTTGATGAGGGCCGTGGCTTTGTTACTGAAACTTCAGGCACCGAAACTATCTCTGGATATAGGTATAATTACCTAAATAGCATTCCGCTTTACGGCACTTCTACTTATTATTTTAAAACCGACAAACTATCACCTTATATTTCTCTAGGTGTTGGAGTTATATATAACGAACTTGAACAGGATATTGGGCTCATCCAGGAACAGGATGACGCCTGGCACTTTAGCCTGAAACCTGAAATTGGTCTTGATTTTGAAGTTTATTATGGTCTGGAATTAAGAACATCCTTGCGATATTATTACGTAAATGAAGCAGGAGACCTTCCCGATCTTTCATATTTAGGCATTGGGTTAGGATTAGTTTGGGGCAGATAAGAAAAAGAAAAATATAATTTCAGGAGGCTTTCTACCTAAAGTTGATTTATTACCACAAGTTTCTGACTAACAGTCCCATAAGATATTATTCAGTAAAAAGTTAAAAATTGCGTTCAAAACCGCATTATCACTGTATTTATCTGATTAACAGTTTAGTAATTCTTAAACTACAATTTTTTTCTTTAAATTGAACTTTGCTTTTTAAGTAACCTCATCCGATTTAAAATTTAATGTTGATCTAATCTATAGATGGCATCTCCCCCAAAGGCCGTCAGGGAAAGGTAACCTCTTTTTATAAAGGTTTTGAATTATTAATCGATTAAATATTGAACTATGAAAAATGAACACTATTCACTCAGGCTAGTCCTGATTTTGTTATTTCTATCCCCCGGCTTTATGCTTGCTCAGGAAAAACCAAATATACTGGTGATCTGGGGAGATGATATTGGTTACTGGAACATCAGCCATAATAACCGGGGTATGATGGGTTATCAAACCCCTAATATAGATCGGGTAGCCAAAGAAGGCCTCGGGTTCACAGATTATTATGCCCAGCAATCCTGTACTGCAGGTCGGGCCGCGTTCATAGGCGGGGTCGTTCCTGTAAGAACCGGAATGACCAAAGTAGGAATGCCTGGAGCTAAAGAAGGCTGGCAGGAGTCTGATGTTACCATGGCCACAGTCTTAAAGAGCCTGGGGTATGCCACCGGACAGTTTGGAAAAAATCATCAGGGTGACCTGGATGAACATTTACCTACCAATCATGGCTTCGATGAGTTCTTTGGAAACCTGTATCATTTAAATGCAGAAGAAGAACCAGAAAATTTCGATTATCCCGGGGATATGGTCTTAAAGGATGGGCAGACCTTTCGCGAAAAATTTGGTCCAAGAGGGGTAATACATTCCTGGGCAGATGGTAATGGGCAACGTATTGAAGATACCGGACCACTTACCAAAAAGCGGATGGAAACAATCGATGAGGAAACCCTGGAGGCTGCTAAGAAATTCATCAGGGAACAACATGAAGCAGGAAAACCTTTCTTTACCTGGTGGAATGGGACCCGTATGCACTTTAGAACCCATGTAAAAGAGGAAAACAGGAATGATGGGAACGATGAGTATACCGATGGGATGATAGAGCACGATATGCATGTAGGGCAATTACTGGATCTGTTGGATGAACTGGGAATAGCAGATAATACTGTCGTAATGTATTCTACAGATAACGGTCCTCACTACAATACCTGGCCAGATGCCGGAACCACTCCTTTTCATGGTGAGAAAAACTCCAACTGGGAAGGTGCATACAGAGTACCCGCGTTTGTCAAATGGCCCGGAAAATTCCCTGCTGGTAAAACTCTTAATGGTATTGTATCCCACGAGGATTGGCTACCAACATTCGCTGCAATTGCCGGAGATCCTGACATGAAGGAAAAAATTAAAGATGGGATCACTCTCAATGGCAGGAAGTATAGAAACCATATAGACGGACATAATCAGCTGGATTATCTCACTGGTAAAACTGATGAATCTCCAAGAGAAGGTTTTGTGTATGTTAACGATGCAGGAGAAATAGCTGCCTTGAGATACGAGGACTGGAAAGCCACCTTCCTTGAAAATAGGGCCAAACAATTGCAAATATGGCTGGAACCCTTTGTTGAATTGAGAGCTCCATTACTCACCAATCTTAGAAGAGACCCATTCGAAAAGGCCATTTATGGTTCTAATACCTATTATGACTGGTATATAGACAGGGCGTATATTCTAATTGCAATTCAGGGATATGCCTTTAATTTTCTATCTACATTTCAGGAATACCCCCCAAGTCAGACTGCCGGAGACTGGAGTTTAGGTAAGGTACAGAAGCAAATAGAAGAAATGGTAACAAAAAGCCATTAATCAAAAAAAGGCAGGCTTTTAGGTCTGCCTTTTTTTTAATTAATCTAATGTCATATGAAAAAGCCAATCATTTTGCTTTTCACAATTTTTGGGCTGTACATGCTTGGTTCCTGCATTGATGAACGAAAAACAAAAGCAAAGGATGAAACAAAAAATGCAGGAACTCAAAAAACTCAATTTCTAACCGATTGGGGAGAAAAACCTCGTGAAAGAATTAGTTCCTGGGTTGAAAAAGTAACCGATTCGTCCTCGCCAGATTTTATCCCGGTAAAGGATAGGATAGCCGTTTTTGACAACGATGGAACCTTATGGCCGGAACAACCCTGGCCTAACCAGCTTCAATTTGCCCTGGATTATTTAAAGGCCAGAAAAGATGAAAATTCAGAATGGCAAAAAGATCCGTTATTGAAAAAAATCTCTGAAGGAGATATGACTGCATTAAAAGGAGCCGGAGTACCGGAAGTGTTTAAAATAGTAAATGCCACCCACACTGGGATCACCGAAAAAGAATTTAATGATGCTGTAAGAGAATGGCTGGATACAGCAAAGAATAAAAAGTTCGATCGCAGGTTCGAGGAACTGGTTTACTCTCCTATGCTTCAGCTAATGTCCTATTTGAGAGAGCATGAATTCAAGACATTTATCGTAAGTGGTGGTGGAGCTGATTTTGTTCGTGTATTTTCCGAAGATGTTTATGGGATTCCCCCTTACCAGGTCATTGGCAGTTATGGTGAGGTAGAATTCGAAATAAACGATGGGGAACCTGTAATTAAAAAGGTTGAGGGTGATATTTATTTTGATGATGAAGAGGCTAAACCAAGGGCGATTCACAGGTTTATAGGAAAACGACCTGTTTTTATAGCCGGTAACGGAGATGGCGACCAGGCCATGATGGAATATGCTACCGCATCAAATTACAATACCTTATGTATCTTATTATACCATACAGATGCTGAAAGGGAATATGCCTATGATAAGAAAACGCTTAGTGGTCATATGGAAACAGCCCTCGAAAAAGCCAAAGAAAAGGATTGGCTGGTCGTTAATGTGAAAGAAGACTTTAAAACCATTTTTCCTGATTAAAGTATAAACCAGGATTCTTTTATTTAACTAATAGAATCCGGTAATTATAATTATTTCTAAGATTAACATAAACAATTCTTAAAAACCTGTAATACAGTATTTTATATTTCATTTTTCCTTAAATTTAAAAGTGAAAATCTTCCCCATTACCCATTTGCCCTAAACTTTAGCCCTAATTGTGGCTTATACTTTTGATAATAATTTTTTTGATCAATCACTATGAGAAGTTTTTTTTTAATTCTGATAATGGGAGTTTTTATCACTTCTTCCGGTTTTTCCCAAACCTTTACCATGGGTAAAAAATGTAAGGAAATTTACGATAGAACCGAGACTGCGCTGGAACAGGAATCTTTTCAGGAAGCACTTACTATTCTTGATGAATTTTCCGGTGAATGTAAGACCAAAGATGCACGTGAACTAAGAAGTGTTGCCAAAGCCGAAGCATTTAATGGTCTTGGACAGTATGACAGTGCCATTAGCGAAGCAGATCTAGCCCTGGATATTACCAAGGGCAAAAGTTTAAATGCCTGGTTTCAAAAAGCTATCGCTCAGAATAAACAAGGAAATATCCAGGCTTCTAAGGAATCACTGGAACAGGTTATGAACCTTACAGAAAATAATCAGAATACTAAAGAGAGGGCTTCCAATTACGCCTTGATGGGCGCACTTTACAGCAGGCAAATGAATCAACCCGATTCCGCTTTCTATTATCTTGATAAAGCCAAGGAACTTGATCCCGGGAATCCTAATATCATGATCCAGGAAGGTGATATCTACGTGAATTATCATGAGTATGATAAGGCTTTCGCTGCTTACGATAAGGCCCAGGCTGCCGGTAAGAACGATATGGATATGTATATAATAAGAAGTCAGGCCGGTCTGAAAAAAATGGAGCATCAGTATGGTACTACGAATGCCCAGGAATTAAAATCTAAGATGAATCCTCAGGAAAAGGAAAGCCTATGTGCCGATATGAATAAAGCAATTGAAATGGGTTGGAGAGATATGAACAAAGACATGTTCGTCGCCCTTGTATGTAATTAAAACCAGGATATTATGAAAAAATCGATCACTTTATTATTAGTAATAAGCCTCTGTGTGGGATGTGGTTCATGGAATAAACAACAAAAAGGAACTGCCGCAGGAGCAGCCGGTGGTGCTTTGCTGGGAGCAGCAGTTTCCAAAGGTAGCGTATGGGGAGTGCTTGCTGGAGCAGCCATTGGTGGTGCCGCAGGTAACCTTATTGGGAAACATATGGATGAACAGGCCAAAGAACTGGAGCAGGCCGTTCCTACTGCAGACGTTACAAGAGTAGGCGAAGGAATCAATATGACCTTCGATTCAAGCCTTGCTTTTCAGATAAATTCCGCAGCAATTAGTGATTCATATAAAGATGAGCTTAGGAGTGTCGCAGGTGTTTTCCAGAAGTACGATGACACCAATATCCTAATTGAAGGCCATACTGATGACACAGGTGAAGAAGCTTATAATATGGAACTTTCTAAAAAACGAGCCCAGGCCGTAGCCGATTTTTTGGTTAGCCAGGGGGTTAGTTCCTCAAGACTAACTACAAAATGGTATGGAGAAACCCAGCCTAAGTATGAAAATACCGAAGCAGACCGTGCTAAGAACCGAAGAGTTGAATTGGGTATCTATGCCAATGAAGATATGGTAGATGCGGCCAAGGAAGGAGAACTCGATTAGATATATTTTATTGACCATTCTGAAAACACCGTTTGCATTCGTGTAAGCGGTGTTTTTATATATGAAATAACAAGCAGTGCAAATAATTATAAAAGTGTATCTTTTATGAAGTTTTTAGAGCTCAGATAGCTCACATTCAGATTTTTTAAACCTTGATGAATTAATCAAAATGCGGTTAAGCTTATGAATGCCTTTCTCAGAAAACCCGTTTTTCAGATCTTGATCTTTGGCTGTTGCCTGGCGGTGATCCTGCTCATAGTTTTCGGCTCAAAAAAACCGGGTCTGGAAGATAAAAAAGTGCTTATAGGAAATGCAGATGTGGCGCAACTTATCGCCAGCTGGAATCGCACCTGGAACCGGATGCCTACCGAAGAAGAATTGAATGGTTTACTTGCCAATCATGTGCGCGAAGAGATCCTCTACCGTGAGGCACTAAACCAGAATCTTGATAAGAATAACGCAATGATCCGAAGAGGATTGATCGTGCAAATGAACATGCTTGCCGAATCCCAGGCCCAGGAAAAAACGGTTTCTGAAGAGGCCATCAAAGCCTATTACAACCTTAGAAAAGATAAGTTTTTCAGTTCTCCTGAATATACGTTCACACAGATCAATTTTGATGGCAGCAGGGAAGAGGAAGAAATTAGAAATATCGCCGAAAGACTAAACTCTCAAAATATACCGCCCGATTCCGAAAACCTTCCAGGAAACAAGGGTATGCTTCAAAAGGATTTCGAAAAGGCCGATGATTACAGCATAGTAAGGGCATTAGGAACTAACTTTGAAAGTTCGCTCAAAGACATGGAGCTGCGAACCTGGGAAGGTCCTGTAAAATCAGGATTTGGCTGGCATCTAGTTTATATAATTGAAAAATCATCCCCTGAAACCCTGCCTCTGGAATTGGTGCGTGATAATATCATTACCGAACTGCAATACGAAGAGGCTCAGGCCGCCAAAGAGCAGTTCTATACGGAACTCAGGCAACAATATGATGTGGTTTACGAGGGTGTGGCTAAAGACCTGGTAAATGAATAAGTACCTCAAAAAGCTTTTTTATTTGCTTTTGCTTGGGATTTGCCTCTTAAAACCAGCAGATTTCAGGGCAGACATCGTGTACCCGGCCAGGCTCGAACTTACCGAAACCGAACCCGGGGTTTTTGACGTATTCTTTACCTTACCGGTAATAAATGGAAAGGTGTTAAAAGCCAGTCCCATCCTGCCCGAGAACTGCAACAACCTGAGTGAACCGAAAATTACCGGTACGGCTTATTCCAAAAATCTTAGCTGGAAAATTTCGTGTAATGAAGAACCGCTCTACGGAGAACAAATTGGTATCGAAGGCCTGCAGGGCAGCCAGGTGGAAATTCTACTGGTGATCAATTTACTGGATGGAAGAAGTTTCAATGAGAAATTGAGCCCGGCCATGGCCTATTTTGAAGTGCCTTATCCACCAGGTTTCTTAGAACTATTAAAAACCGGGACTTTCAAAGGTGCGAGGACCTTGCTTTTACAGCCCTATTTTTATTTGCTGGTATTCGGCTTCATTTTTTTATTGAAGGCTAAAAACAGGAAAAAATACTACCTGGTTTTATTTCTAACCATGTTATCCGGCTATTTTCTGGGAAGCTTCGAGCTGATGAAAACTCCCGGTTGGATGTTCCCCATAAGCGTTCTTAGTACCCTATTTCTGTTGGCCTTAAAAAATTCAGGAAAAGGGAATATCCATTTTTCACCGCTTTTGATCCTGGTGCCCGGACTTTTCCTGGGGAACCTTCTCAGTATTCAACAGATCGATTTGGTACTTACTCCAGGTGAACAACTTGGTTTTGCTATGTTTTTTAGTTTAGGGATCGGTCTGGGGCTTTTGCTGGTGGTCACACTTTTTTCTCAATTAAAGGACATCCTGATCTATTTTCAAATTTATAAAAGGTTTTTGCCTGCGCTTTCTATCATAATAGGCTCCCTGAGCTTAGGTCTTTTAATTTTTGAGCTCAGTCTGTTCTGGCGAACAACATCCATGTTACCGAAAATTCCAGCCATAATTCTTTTATTTATTCTGGTAATTCCCCTTATCATTTCAAGGCGAAACCTATTAGCTTCCGGACTTAGCTTCGCTTTTTTTTCAGCAATAGGCCTGGTCGTCCTAATGAACGGATTTTCCATTCCGTATGCTGAAATTATGTTGCTTGGCCTGATCCTGGTAAATCTCGTTTTTGTTTTATTGAAACCGGGAATCCCTCGAATAGTATTCCTGATCAATATCACTATCGGATGCATATTAGCCGGAAATATCCTTGGAAGCTACGCAAACGATAACCTGTCTTTTCCACTGGCCAGGTCTGTTGGCTATCTCGCCTTGGGAATATTTCTGATAGGGATGATCGCAGGAATTCTGCCTAAAAGATCAACCACTAAAATTTATCATAGAGTTTGCGGACTTTTACTTCTATGTTTCGGATTGATGTTTTTCGGAAACCTATTTCTGGAACAATATTTTGATAATTTGGCTTCAGAATATGTGAATGGAATTCTTCCGGTACCTATCTTAAGCCTTATTTTGTTGATATTCGCCATGATTTCCTGGCCCCGAAACCGAAGTATTCACAAGCAAATGAAGCTGGAAACCCGGAAGCCATTGCTCAGTTTAAGTCTGCTGTTATTGGCCATAATTCTTCTGCCATTTCATTTGGGAATAAAAAATCCCTGGTATAAAGCACAAGAGCTTGATAGGTCAGGAATGAAGCTCGTTATGGAAAATGTATTATCCAATACCTATACGGCCTTTAACGAGGAAGACGAGGAGAAACTTTTCGAAGCTCTTAGCCGAAATGTAGATGCTGAACTCCTGGACAATGTTTACCTCGATAGCCGACGCAGGCTCAGCATGGGCTTGAGAGAAGGCGCAGAAGTTAGCGTGGAAGAGGTAAAATTAAATGAGCTTGGAGATCCTGCTCAGCTATCGGATACCGAAATGCTTGAATATCCTGTACGGTGGACCGTTACCGCGCGGGTAAGACACCTGAAACATATACATTACCGCAAGAATTCATATACCGGCACCGTTGCCTTAAAATCTATAGATAATCAATGGAAGATCTCAAAAATAAGTCTCTCCTCCGAAGATCGGAAAGTGATGGCGGCTTCGAACCTGTGATCCATTTGGAGGAGGTGAAGTTCTCTTACGCCAGGGATTCTTTTAAATTGAGTATCCCCGGGCTTGCGGTTGGCAATTCTGAAAAACTAGGCATTACCGGGCCTAGTGGTTGCGGAAAAACTACTTTGCTGAATCTTATTTCAGGAATCATAAAGGCAGATTCAGGGAGTATCCGGATGGGAGATATAGAATTGAACAAACTAAGTTCGCAGGACATGAAAGACCTCAGGCTAGTGAAGATGAGACTTATCTTTCAGCAGTTCGGGTTACTTGAATATTTGAATGTGATGAATAATATCCTGCTTCCATTCAGGATCAATCC
>CBDTXN010000008.1:0-29264 GCA_965364455.1 uncultured Flavobacteriaceae bacterium | reverse complement strand
AACCTGCAGGACCTGCACCGATAATGGCCATTTCCCTCGCTTCAGCAACATTTTGAGGTACATAGGGTGGACTTTTGATCTTTTCTTCCCCGTGTTTCCATATTTCAACCTGCAGAGTAAATCTTACCGGTTTGTTGCGGGCATCTATAGAGCGCTTTCGAATTCGCCAGTTTCCTATATCATCTTTCCGGATATTTGATTTCCTAACTACTCTATTCAATAGAAGATGACGGTCTTCCAGTTCATTTGGCAAAGCCGTTATTTGTACCAGTGTGCTCATAGGCTCCAAAGATAACAAGGATTTCTTCTGATTTTTAAATTTCTATGTTTTCACCATAGGCTATGCTACCCGGACTATTCCCTATAATCCTATATTTGTAAAAAAAAAATGTCTTTAAAAAAGCTATTAGAAGGAAAAGGATACCATCGCATCAAGATGAAGTACACCAAAACCAATCATCTGGAAGTGGTAGCGAAGATCAATGAAATAGAAGGAAACTTTATCTTAGATACAGGTGCTTCAAGTACCTGTGTTGGAATAGATGCTATTGAACATTTTGATCTTTTACCCGAAGACAGCGATATAAAAGCAGCCGGTGCGGGAGCCACGAATATGCTTACCCAGATCTCTCAAAAGAACCGGATAGAAATTAAAGGCTGGAACAAGAAAAAGGTAGATCTGGTACTTTTTGACCTAAAACATGTTAATGAAGCACTTGTAAATCATAAGGCTGAAAAAGTTCACGGAATCATAGGTGCAGATATTCTTAAAAAAGGAAAAGCAATTATAGATTATAAAAACAAGGCTTTATATCTAAAATAAGGGAAAAATCCCCTTTGACTGATGTACTATTAAAATTTAGATTTGGCTAGGTTTTAATAATGAAAGATATCATCAAAGCTAAAGTCATTTCACAGTTTTTCTATGTAATCCTAGCCATTTTAGTGGTGGCTATATTAGTTTTGAATGTTACTCGTTTGTTAGTTTTGTTTTAATTTTTGTTAGAATAAAAAAGGGTCCGCTTTCGCAGACCCTTTTCTTATTCGTTCTCAAATCGCTCTATAGTTCCAGAGCTCTTTTCACATCGTTATCCATTAATAGTTCTTCAGGATTTTCCAGGGCTTCCTTAACGGCTACAAGGAATCCGACAGATTCTTTACCATCAATGATCCTGTGATCGTATGATAAAGCTACATACATAATAGGTCTTATCTCTACGTGACCATCAATAGCAACAGGCCTTTCCACGATATTGTGCATTCCAAGGATCGCACTTTGCGGAGGATTAATAATAGGTGTTGAGAGCATAGAACCAAATACACCACCATTGGTGATCGTAAATGTACCTCCGGTCATTTCGTCTACCGTGATCTTTCCATCACGTGCTCTAATGGCAAGACGCTTAACCTCAGCCTCAACTCCGCGGAAACTTAAGTTCTCTGCGTTTCTAATTACAGGCACAGTAAGACCTTTAGGCCCAGAAACTGCGATGCTAATATCTTTATAATCATAGCTCACCTGATAATCTCCATCGATCATGGAGTTAACAGCAGGATACTCGTCTAAAGCACGAATAACAGCTAAAGTGAAGAAAGACATGAAACCAAGGCTTACCCCGTGCTTGTCTTTAAACTCTTCTTTATATTTCTTTCTCAATTCGAATATTGGAGACATATCTACTTCGTTAAAAGTAGTAAGCATCGCCGTATCGTTCTTCGCACTTACTAAACGCTCAGCAAGTTTACGACGGAACATAGACATTTTCTTCTTCTCCTCAGCTCGGGAACCGGTTCCTGGAGATCCCATAGAAGCTTTTGCCTCTACTGCATCCTCCTTAGTAACACGACCGTCTTTTCCAGAACCTTTTACATCTTTAGAATCTATACCTTTTTCATCAAGGATTTTCTTAGCTGCCGGCGAAGGGCTTCCCGTTGCATAGGTGTCCTGTTTTTGCGAAGGAGTGCTGGATTTTGAAGGCTCTTCAGTTTTTGCATCAGCCTTATCGCTGTCCTTTTTATCCTCTTTGGCTTCCTGACGTTCCTTTTCTTCCTGCTCTGCAGGCTTATCATCTGAACCGCCACCCGGCTTTTCGGCCTCGGTGTCTATCAAACAAACCACTTCTCCTACTTCTACCACATCACCTTCTTCAGCCTTAAGAGTGATAATACCACTAGCTTCTGCCGGAAGTTCAAGCGTAGCTTTATCGCTATCAACTTCGGCTACCGCCTGATCTTTTTCAACGTAATCCCCGTCTTCTACCAGCCACTGGGCTATTTCAACTTCAGTGATGGATTCCCCGGGTGAAGGAACTTTCATTTCTAAGGCCATGATTGTTATCTATTTAGTCTCCTGATTTACAGGAAATTGATTCTTAATTATTTTCTTCTTCGTTTAAATCCTTGTCAAAAACACTGTTTATTACGCGCTCATGTCTTTTCTTGAAACGCACCGAGCTACCTGCAGCAGGTGAGCCATAGAATTTTCGGCTACAAACCCTGAATTTTCTCGCTTCCTGGAAGTGCAGTAACAAGTGTGCGTAAGCACCCATATTACGTGGTTCTTCCTGTGCCCAGACTACATCTTCAGCGTTTTTATATTTGTCCATCATCTCCTTCATTTTTGAAGTTGGTAATGGGAATAATTGTTCAATTCTAACCAGCGCTACATCCTCTCTTTCATTCTCTTCCTTGTACTTAAGCAGATCGTAGTAGAACTTACCAGTACAGAATACCAAAGTTTTCACTTTATCCACTTCTGCTTCCTGATCATCAATTAAAGTCTGGAAACTACCATTCGCAAATTCTTCCTTGGTAGAAATAACTTTTGGATGACGCAGCAAACTTTTCGGAGTAAAGATAATAAGTGGTTTTCTGAATTCAGCTTTCATCTGCCTTCTAAGAATATGGAACATGTTTGCCGGTGTGGAAACGTCAGCCACATACATATTATCCTTTGCACAAAGCTGAAGAAACCGCTCCATTCTACCTGATGAGTGTTCTGCTCCCTGGCCTTCATAACCATGAGGAAGTAGCATTACCAATCCGTTCTGAAGCTTCCATTTATCTTCCGCAGCAGAAATATACTGGTCTATCATGATCTGTGCTCCGTTAACGAAGTCTCCAAACTGAGCTTCCCAGATCCCAAGAGTAGTCGGGCTAGCCATGGAATAACCATAATCAAAGCCTACAACTCCGTATTCTGAAAGAAGCGAATTATAGATAAAGAAATCACCTTCTCTATCCTTTATATTATTATGAAGAATGATCTCTTCTTCACTATCTTCTACTTTTACCACGGCATGACGATGCGAGAAAGTACCACGTTCACTATCCTGACCGCTGATTCTCACATTGTATCCTTCCGTCATTAAAGAACCATAAGCAAGATGCTCGGCCATGGCCCAATCCAGCTTATTATCTTCAAAGTACATTTTCTTTCTGTTGTCTACGAGTTTTTTGATCTTCCTCATAAACTTTTTATCCTCAGGCAACTGTGAAATTGCCTCAGCAACCTCATCTAGTTTTTGGAGATCGAAGGTGGTATCTATATCCTTCATCATCTCATCTTCCTGAACATTTCTAAAGCCATCCCACTCGTCCTGCATAAAAGGAGTGATCCTGGTAGTTTCCTCTTTTCGGGAATCTTCCAGTTTTTCTTCAAGTGCGGCTTTATAAGTATCTTCTAATTTTTTAAGATAAGCATCATCTGCCACCCCTTCTTTCTTCAGTCTTTCGAAGTATATATCACGGGCATTTTCATGCTTCGAGATCGCCTTATATAATTTAGGCTGGGTAAACCTTGGTTCGTCACCCTCGTTATGTCCGTACTTTCTATACCCCAGGAGATCGATAAATACATCTCTTTTGAATTTCATTCTGAAATCCAGGGCGAAAAGTATAGCATGTACCACAGCTTCAGCATCATCTGCATTTACGTGAAGTACAGGAGAAAGAGTAACTTTCCCAACATCGGTACAATAAGTTGAACTACGTGCGTCAAGGTAATTGGTGGTAAAACCTATCTGGTTGTTTACCACTATATGAATGGTTCCGCCGGTTTCATAACCTTCCAGCTGAGCCATTTGTACTAATTCGTAAACCAATCCCTGACCAGCAATTGCGGCATCACCATGTACCAGAATTGGAAGTACTTTAGAGTTGTCTCTCTCGTAGCGTCGGTCTTGCTTCGCACGGGCAATCCCTTCTACCACAGCACCTACTGTTTCCAGGTGAGATGGATTCGGGGCAATATTTATATTTATTTCTTTACCTGTATCTGTAGTGCGGCAGGAAGTCCATCCAAGGTGATATTTTACGTCTCCATCAAAAATATCCTGCTCATAATCCTTACCGTCGAATTCACTAAAAATATCTTTGGCATTTTTTCCAAAAATATTGGTTAGAGTATTTAACCTACCACGGTGAGCCATTCCCATAACGAATTCTTTCACACCTTTTTCAGCAGCTTTTTCTATAAGTGCATCAAGTGCCGGGATCAGACTTTCTCCACCTTCCAGTGAAAAACGTTTCTGTCCTACATACTTTGTGTGAAGAAAAGATTCAAATGATACCGCTTCGTTCAGCTTCTTTAAGATTTGCTTCTTCTGGGTCTCATCGAATTTTGGATGATTCTCGTTTACATTAAGTTTATTCTGAATCCACTCGATCTCTTCAGGCTTACGAATATACATATACTCGATACCGATTGATTCGCAGTAGATCTTTTCCAGATGCCTTATGATCTCCTTTAGAGTGGTTGGTCCTATCCCAAGAATATCCCCGGCGTTGAAAGTGGTTTTAAGGTCACTTTCCTCAAGCCCGAAATTTGAAATATCAAGGGTAGGTGTATATTTTCTTCGTTCCCTAACCGGGTTGGTTTTGGTAAATAAATGCCCTCGTGTGCGATATCCATCGATCAAACGAATTACCTGAAACTCTTTTACGACATGCTCGGGTATTTCCCCTTCAGCAAAATCTACAGGAGCTTCACCCAATACTTCTTCTGAAACGCCATCTTGTTGCATTCCAAAATCAAATCCCTGGAAAAAAGCCCTCCAACTGGGCTCCACACTATCGGGGTATTTTAAATATTGATCGTAAAGTTCTGCGAAATATGCAGTATGAGCAGCATTTAGAAATGAAAATCTATCCATAGAATTGAAACAAATGTTTCTTTTGTTATAAAAACATAGCAAAAATACAATTTTTAAAAAAAACAGCTTGCAGGCATTATGATAATTCTCTATCGGATTATAGGAATTTTAACAAAGCCTGAAAATGGGATGATTTCAGTTGAAAATATGTAGATAAAAGAATTTCTTTTAAACCTGTCTTTCCATAAGCATCTGGCCGAAGTTACGAAGAGGCAATTTTTTTTCTTCAGGCAATTCAATTTTATCCAGGATCTTAAAGGCCTTATCTGTATAGTTTTCTATCTCTTTCCGGGTAAGTTCTGCAGCTCCACTACTTTCAAAAAGTGCTTTTACAGCTTCAATTTTTCCTGAATTATCTGCCGGTGAAATGGTATATAAATGCTCTAACTGCATAGCCTCACTCCTATCTGCCAGTTCAAGGGTTTTAAGATAAAGAAAAGTCTTTTTATTCTCAATAATGTCTCCGCCAGGCTGCTTTCCAAAAGTTTCAGGATCTCCAAATGCGTCCAGGTAATCATCCTGGAGCTGGAAGGCAATTCCAAGAAGCCTTCCGTATTGATAGATCGCCTCTTTACATTGAGGGGAGGTCTGCGCCACTATCGCTCCCATTTGAAGGGAAGCTCCAACGAGAACAGCGGTTTTATATTCGATCATCAAGAGATAATCCTCGATACTCACATTATCCCTGGTCTCGAAATCTATATCATACTGCTGACCTTCACATACCTGTATGGCCGTTTTGGTGAACAATTTTGAAAGCTCCTTAAAGGTGTCCCCTTCATAACTTTCAAAAAGCTGGTAAGCGTTAATAAGCATAGCATCCCCGGAAAGGATTCCTGTATTGATATCCCACTTTTCGTGTACAGTTTCTTTACCTCTTCTAATAGGGGCGTCGTCCATTATATCGTCATGAACTAAAGAAAAATTATGAAAGATCTCTATGGCTAAAGCAGCATCTAACGCCTTTTTATAATTGCAATCAAAGATCTCTGTTGCCATGAGGACCAGAACAGGCCTTAATCTTTTCCCTCCTTGTTCAAGGATATAAACCATTGGCTCATATAGATTTGCAGGTTCTTTAACCCTGATCTTTTCGTGCAGATAGTCTATAATGGCTTCTCTATACTGGGAAATGGCAAGCATGAAGGAATTTTTTTTCGCTAAAATACCATAATTGCTAGTAATTCAAATTTTAAGCGAATGTTAAATAATAGTAAAACTTTGGAAACTTTTATTGTTTTTAAAGTTTCCACGCATTAAATTTGCCCAAAATTTCCGCAGGTGAGAGAAAAAATTTTAGATACAGCCACCGAGATGTTCCTGAGTTACGGCTTTAAAAGTGTAACCATGGATGATATTGCCGAAAAACTCGGAATATCAAAAAAGACCATTTATACACATTACTCTACCAAGAACAAACTAGTACAGGCATCTGGTTCGCATTTGCTACAGACTATTTCTGAAGGGATCAATGAGGTAAGATCGAAAAATCTGAACCCGGTAATTGAGAATTTCGAGATCAAGAAATTTGTGAATCAGCATTTAAAGGGAGAAAAGACCTCTCCTCATTTTCAATTGAAAAAGTATTACCCGAAGGTCTTTAATACCCTTATCGAAGAACAATTCAACGTTCTGGAAGATTGTGTAGGAGATAACATCTCACGTGGAATCGAATTGGGATATTACCGTGAACAGATAAACGTTCCATTCGTTTGTAGAATACATTTTGTTGGAATGATGGGGATTAGGAATAAGGAAATCTTTCCTATAGAAGAATTCAGTGAACAGGATCTTAACGAAGAATTTCTGAATTATCACCTTCGTGCGATCTGCACCCTAAAAGGAATAAAAACTCTTGAAGAATACACTAATAATGAGAAATAGATCTATTAAAATTTTAGGCCTGCTATTGATGATAAGCTCTGGTTTATTCGCCCAGGAAGACAGTCTACGCAGGTATCGCTTTTCTATAGAGGAGGCCATTGAATTTGGTATTGAAAATAATTACCAGTCCCAGATAGCTGAGAAAGATGTTGAGATCGCCCTAAAGCAAAAATGGGAGATCATTGCCCAGGGTTTACCACAAATAGACGGTGCCATAGATTATCAGAACTTTCTTAGGCAACCGGTTACCTTATTACCTGCAGCTGCTTTTGATAATACGCAAAGCACTATAGATATTGTCGAAGAGTATTTTGATAATGCCCAAAGAAACGATACCCCTGTAGATGCTCCTGAAGGTTTTATCCCGGTAAGGTTTGGAACTAAACAGAATGTAAACGCAACCGCTACGTGGAGACAATTGATCTTTGATGGTTCTTATATAGTAGGAATTCAGTCTGTGAAAACCCTTTTGCAAATTTCAAAAAATGCTAAAACAAAGACCGATCTTGAAATCAAAAAGGCAATTGTTAGTGCCTACGGAAATGTACTCCTCGCGGAAGAAACCGTAGATATTCTTGAAAATAACGTGGCAACTGTTCAGAAGAACTTTGACGATACTCAGAAGATCTATGAGAACGGACTTGCAGAACAAGAGGATGTGGAACAGCTAGAGATCACTCTTTTAAGACTAAAGAATAATTTAAGCAGAAGCGAAAGAATGCGTGAAATTTCCTATGAACTGCTTAACCTTAGCCTGGGAATTCCGGTAGAAGATGAAGTAATCCTTACAGATGATCTTGACGGCCTGGCCATGAAATATTACGATCCATCTATACTGAACAGGGAAATTCCAATCGAAGAAAATATAGATTATAGAATTGCGAAAAATTCAGCCGAGTCTGCAGAGATCCAGGTAAAACTTCAGAAGGCCAAAGCACTTCCAACGCTTTCAGGTTTTGTGAACTACGGTTACCAGGGATTTGCAGATAAATTTACCTTCCTCAATAATGATCAGGAATACTTTGGCCAGTCGATTCTAGGAGTAAGCCTTAATATTCCAATTTTCAGTAGTGGGATGAGAAGTTCCAGAACACAACAAAGAAAACTGGAATATGAGCAGGCAATGCTTGAGCTGGAAGAAACCGAAAATGACGTAAAGCGCCAGATAAACATGGCCAAAAGTGAGTATGAATTCACGATTGAAAATTATCAAACCTCAGTAAGAAATCTTGAGCTTGCAGAAAGGATCGAAAATAAGAACCAGGTAAAATTCTTTGAAGGAATTGCCAGCAGCTTCGAATTAACTGAAGCTCAGAGGCAGCTTTACACGGCTCAGCAGGAATATTTACAATCTATGTTAGACGTGATCACTGCCAAGGCAGAACTTGAAAATTTACTGGATACAAGAACCTATGAAGATGAAAACTAACCTCCCATTTATAAATAAGAATATGAAAAAGTTAATATTATTATTCGGACTATCCCTGGTATTGGTTTCCTGTGGTGGAGACGCTGAAACCAAATCTATAGACCAGGTTCTGGAAACCGAAGATCTAGGCCAGATAAGAGCCAAGAAATCTGAATTAAGCGATGAGCAGGCTAAGATTGCAAGCCAGATAGATCGCCTTGACGAAGCAATTAAAAAGCTGGACAAGAATAGAAGAATGGATCTTGTTAGCGTACAACCCATTACAGATACGCTCTTTAAACATTACGCTGAAGTACAGGGAAATGTGGCTACAGATGAGAATATTATCATCTATCCGGAATTCTCGGGAATACTGAGCAGTGTAAATGTGAATGAAGGAGATAGAGTTTCCAAGGGACAGGTATTAGCAAAAATAGACGACGGTGGACTACAAAATGAGCTGGCTCAATTGGAAGCACAGGAGAGACTTGCCAAAACCACTTATGAAAGACAGGAGAGATTGTGGGAACAGAATATCGGTTCAGAAATGCAGTACCTGGAAGCCAAGACCAACTACGAAGCTTTGCAAAGTTCTGTGAACAGATTAAAGTCTCAGTTGGATAAAACCGTGGTAAGAGCTCCATTTAGTGGAGTTGTGGATGATGTGATTAGTGAGCAGGGAGAAGTTGTGAATCCGGGACAAAATCAACTTTTCAGGCTCATCAATTTGAATAACATGTACGTGGAAGCACAGGTTCCGGAAAATTACCTGAACCGAGTTTCGAAAGGGACTGAGGTAAAAGTAAAAATCGGTTCTGTTGGACGTGAATTTGAAGGTAAAATTAGCCAGGTAGGGAACAATATCAATCCGAATAACAGAACATTCAGGATAGAGGTTGCAGTCCCTAATGAAAAGGACCTGATCAAACCTAACCAGATCGCAACCATTAAACTGAACGATTACACTTCAGAAAATGCCATCGTTATCCCTGAAAGCAGCATTCAGAAAAATGCTTCAGGAGAAAGTATCGTATTTGTGCTGGAGCAGGAAAATGAAAAGAGTTCTGGAATTGCGAAAAAAGTCGTGGTGGAGACAGGTTTGGTTTACAACGATTCCATAGAAATAAAAGAAGGCCTTGAACCAGGACAGATCCTGATCACAGATGGGGCGAAAAACATCCGTGACGGACAGGAAGTTAAATTCAGAAAATAAGCAGAATGAAATTAGATAAAGAATTCAAACTCTCCTCCTGGGCGATAGATAACAAGATGACGGTATATGTCATTCTTGCCATCATTGTGATTGGCGGCCTCCTCTCATACTACAGTATGCCGAGGGAATCGTTTCCGGAGATCATAGAGACTAAAATATATGTTAGCTCCATTAACCCCGGGAACTCTGCAGAGGATGTAGAAAAATTTATTACTGAACCTCTTGAAGAGGAATTCAATGATGTGGGTGGAGTAAAAGAGATAAGCTCTACTACCCTTCAGGATTATTCCCTGGTGATCGTAGAATTTGAAGAAGAGGTAAACGTTGATGTTGCCAAACAAAAGATCAAGGATAAGGTAGACCTGGTTAAGGCTGAAACCACCTGGCCTACTCTTGATAACGGCGCCAAGGTGGAACCTAATGTTTTTGATCTTAACCTTTCAGAAGAACAACCTATACTTAATATAAACCTCACCGGAGATTATACTGTTCAGCAGTTAAAGGATTACGCGGAATATCTTCAGGAAAAGATAGAATTACTGCCTCAAATTAAGGAAGCTAGTATTCGGGGTGCTGAAGAAATGGAGGTAGAGATCGCTGTTGATGTCTATAAAATGAGTGCCTCAGAGGTTAGTTTTCAGGATATTATTAGTGCGGTTAGTGCCGAAAACAGAACTATTTCTGGAGGTAACATAATCACCAGTGGAGTACAGAAGAACATTCGTATTATCGGGGAAATAGAAGATCCACAGGAACTTAGGAATGTTGTTGTAAAAAGGGAAGGTGGAAATATCTTCCTCAAGGATATTGCCGCCATCAATTTCCAGGAGAAAGATGCAACTACCTATGCCAGGGAATATGGCGAACCGGTGGTGATGCTGGATGTTAAAAAACGTAGCGGAAAGAATATGATCGAGGCGGTAGATGAGATCAAGGAGATCATCAAAACCGAACAGGAAGAATACCTGCCGGAATCTCTCGATATTAGTTTAACGAATGACCTTTCCACAGATACGAGGAACCAGGTAAATGACCTGGTGAATAACATTATTTTCGGGGTGATCTTGGTGGTACTGGTATTGATGTTCTTCCTGGGATTCAGGAACTCGCTATTCGTAGGTATTGCGATCCCATTATCTATGTTCCTTTCTTATATAATTCTGTCAAGCCTTGGGTACACCTTAAATACCATGGTATTATTCGCTCTTGTAATGGGACTGGGTATGTTGGTAGATAACGGGATCGTAGTTGTTGAAAATGTTTACACCCTTATGGATGAAGGCTGGCCGAGGATTAAAGCTGCCAAACAGGGACTTGGCGAGATCGCATGGCCAATTATTGCCTCTACGGCTACTACTTTAATGGCATTCTTCCCACTGGGCCTTTGGCCGGGAACCATTGGTAAATTCATGGTCATTTTTCCCATAACACTTTCTATTGTTTTAGGTTCTTCATTGTTCGTGGCATTGATCATCAACTCAATGCTTACTTCTCAATTCATGAAGACTGAAGAAGGCAGGATCTCCAAAAAGAGATTGATCAGAATAAGCATTATTATGGCGATTGCCGGAGTGGTCTTACTTGTATCTGGATTCTTATTAAATATAGGTGCATTGAGAGCCCTTGGTAATCTTTCCCTACTGGGAGTAATCCTATTGTGGTTTTATAAATATGTACTTTCTGATGCAGTTAAGTATTTTCAATTTAAATCATTAAAGAAACTTGAGAGCAATTACGAACGCTTTTTAAAGTTCGCCTTAAGAGGGAAAAAAGCCTACGGATTTTTCTTCGGAACCCTGTTGCTATTATTCCTCTCATTTGTACTAATAGGTCTGGTACAACCAGATGTGTTATTCTTCCCGGAAAACCAGCCTAAGCAGGTAATCACTTATATCGAATATCCTGAAGGTACAGATATTGAGAAGACCAATGAACTCACTAAAAAAGTAGAGAATCAGATCTTTGAGGTAATCGAAAAATATGAGGACGAAGATGGTTACAACTTCATGGTAGAATCTGTGATCTCACAGGTGGGTGAAGGAGCCGGTAATCCGCAGACAGATGGCGGGCAGCAGAACGAAATGCCTCATAAAGGTAAGGTCACCATTGTAATGCGGGAGTTCAAAAAACGCCGTGGAGTGGAAAGTTCTCAGGTACTGGCGGAAGTTAGGGATGCCGTAAACGAATTCCCGGGGGCTTCCATACAGGTTGAAAAAGACGCCGCAGGACCTCCAGCAGGTTATCCTATTAACATGGAATTGAAAGGTGAGGATTATGAAACCATGCTCGCTGAAGCAGAGAACCTAAGATCTTACATTCAGGAACTAAGTATTCCCGGAATTGAAGAACTGAAGATCGATGTAAACAAATCTAAACCAGAACTGGATGTACGGGTAGACCGAAGAAAAGCAGGTCAGCTTGGAGTTTCTACATCCCAGGTAGGACAAACTTTAAGACGTGCTATTTATGGGGAAGAAGTTTCTACCTATAAAGAAGGAGATGATGATTATGAGGTTAATGTTCGTTTTAACCAGGATTTCAGGTATAACGAAAATGCCCTTTTTAATCAGCCAATAACCTTTAAGGATCAGAATTCGGGACAGACAAGGCAGGTGCCAATATCCTCGTTAGTTGAAACGGAGGTAGCTTCATCCTTTAGTTCTATTAAAAGAAAAGACCTTAAAAGGGTGATCACCGTTTATTCCAATGTGCTTCAGGGGTACAACGGGAACCAGATAGTAGAGCAACTTAAAACAGCTCTCAAGAATTATGAAATGCCAGATGATATTTCGCTGGAATTTACCGGAGAACAGGAGGAGCAGCAGGAAAACATGAATTTCCTTTTAAAAGCTCTCCTTATTGCTCTTGGGGGAATCCTGTTGATCCTGGTTGCACAATTCAATTCCGTCTCAAAACCTATTATCATACTTATGGCGGTGATCCTGAGTTTGGTTGGGGTATTCCTGGGACTTATAACTTTCCCGATGGATTTTATCATTATTATGACCATGATGGGAATCATCTCACTAGCCGGAATCGTTGTAAACAATGCCATCGTACTTATCGATTATACCCAAATTTTGATAGATCGTAAGAAAAAAGACCTTGGCTTGGAAGAAGATGAATTACTTACCAGAGCTCAATATTTTAATGTGATCGTTAGAGGTGGTAAATCGAGGCTAAGACCTGTATTGCTTACTGCAATAACTACGGTGCTTGGTCTTATCCCACTGGCGGTTGGATTAAATATAGATTTCTTCGGACTTATTACAGATTATGATCCTGGTGTATATATTGGAGGTGATAACGTGATCTTCTGGGGGCCGCTGGCCTGGACCGTGATCTTCGGACTGGTATTTGCTACCTTCCTAACCCTGGTGGTAGTTCCGGTGATGTTCTACCTGGTGAACAGGGCGAAAGTAAGATTTGCAGATAAACGTAAAGAACGGCAATTAAACAAAGCCTGATAACGAAAAACCCCGAAGCGATGCTTCGGGGTTTTTAATTAAAGCTCTCTTAATGTAGCAAAAATCATTTTTTTCTTCGAGCTAGATATACTGTTGGTCATTGCAAGCCAATCTTCGAATAGGTCAAAACTCCAGGTTTGAAGGTCTGTCCTATTCGTATCTAAATATTCTTTAAAGGAAGCCAAGTAATCATTATCTACGGTATTTTGAAGAATAGAATCTACAGTTTTAAAAAATCTTCTCAATACCAACTCGTCATTTGCATTGAATTCAACCTCCATTAATTCATCCAGATAATTAGAGGCCTCTTTAAAATCTTCACTTATATAATATACTTCCAGAAGGCTTAATTGCTCCAGATAATTTACCCTATCATTCTCTTGGCTTTGCTTAATCTTCTTTCTGTAATACTCCTGAGCATTCTTAAAATATCGACTAGCCAGATCATCTTTATCCAGCTTTTTAGCAAGGAGGGCGGTGGATGCCCAGCTACTTTTATCAAACCTTCCTGAAAAATATTCCAGCCCTTCCAAGGCCTCAAGGCTATCTCCAACTTTTAATTGCAGTTCTGCTCTTTCTTTAAAATGAGGAATTATAAAATTAAGAATATAGGGCCCTCTGATTGTGTCCTGATAAATAGCCTTATCGTAATAAGTGATCGCCTTTTCATACTCTTTATTTTCGCTTAATGCACGAGCATAATCTGCCGGCCATATGTTGGCAGAGGTATACGCACTATCCAATATAAATGCCTTATTAAAGATATCGATGATATTTTTCTTATCGCTTTTATACTTCTTTTCGTATGCGTAATCCAAATAAGCTTTGGCCATACTTTCTGACCTTTTTATATCTTCAAATTCAATATATCCGAAATCTTCAGCAAACACTAAAAAATCTTCTCTATTGTTGAAGGAATAAGAAAGTCTGTCGGCTTCACTTAATCTAAAAGAAATTTTTTCCAGGTATGGCGCTTTTAAAATCTGTTCTGGGATAGAGTCTATCACGCTACCGCCAAGCTCGAGGGTTTCACCAAGAAAATTTTCCCAGCCCTCATACGGTAATTTGTGGACTCCCACACCTTGCAATTCCGTTCTGTATTTTTTTGATGGCAGTTTAAGTAAAATCTGGAATAAATTTTCAGAATCTAAAGTGCTTAGATCTTTAAAGTGAAGTCGTTTTATATTTTCAAGTTTTGAAAAACTCTCCGGAATTTTTCTTATCCGGTTAAATTCTCTTTTTCTGTTTTTATTGAAATCACTGTTCTCTGTAATTGATACATAATTAATTTCCTGGCCTTTATTTCCTCCAAGAATAACCTCTTCAAGCGCAATCATATCCCCAATATTTCCAGGAAGTGCTTCAATATCATTATAAGAAATATCAAAAGTTTTAAGTTCTCTTAACTGAGTTATGGAGCCTGGCAGGGTTTGCAAATAATTATCTCCAAGATTTAAAATTACCAGGTTTTTTAACACTCCGAAATCTGATGCTATGCTGGTTAATCTATTAGCATTTAAATTGAGGTCTTCCAGACTTTTAAGTTGGGTAAAATCATTTGGCAAGGAATCAAGTTGATTAAAGGCCAAATTAAATTTTTCAAGCTTGTGAAGTTTACCTATGCCGAGCGCAATTTTTGCAACTCTGTTTTTTGCCAGGTCCAGTTCTTCCAGGTTCTTTAATTTACTTATTTCTTCTGGAATCTCTGAAATACGATTTTCATTTAGTTTCAAGATTCTAAGATCTTGTAAATCCTCGAGCCCTCCTGGTAGTTCTAAAAGACTTGAATATCCTAAGTCTAAAATTTGCAAATTTGGAGCATAGCTTAAATCGATACCCTCTAACTTTTCAGAATGTATGGTAAGAGACTTTAAATTATTTAGTTCATAATCGAAGGGAGTGATTTCATAAGATATAATTCCTTTTAATTCCAATACTTCGAGATTATTGAATTTCTCGAAACTTATTTTCGCGGAATCGGTTTTCAGACTGGTCCATTTAATTTCTTTCAAACTAGGTGGCAGAACATACATTAGATCTGCAATCTTATCAATATCAGAATTTACCAACTCTAAACTCTCCAGTTTATCAAGTTTATCTATGGCGTTTAGATTCTCCTGGTTAAAATTTGTATAATAAAGCTTAAGATTTTTTAAACCTGGAAAAGTAGATTTAGCTAATAATCCAATATCTTTTTTAATATTATGAGGCTCCAGGAACAACGTATTGAGCTTCTTCATTTCCTTTACTCCTTCTGGAAAAAAAATATCCTTATAACCCAATAACTTCAATCCTTCTAAATTTTTTAAGTCTGTAATATTTTCTGGGATTTTTAGTTCATTGTTAACATGGGCCAGCCCTAAAAACTTTAGTCCTGGAAGCTCTTTTAATTCTTTGAATAATGATTGCAGATCGATTTCAAAAGAACCCGTTATCTGGAGATATTTTAAATTTTCAAGCTGGCCAATTTCAGAAGGTATTATTAATTCTTTAAAATCCTTATTTCTCCCAAAGCTTAGGCCTGTTTTAATTTCCAGGAATTCCAATTCCGGAAACTTTTTCAATTCTTGTATCTGCTTTTTTAAAGAGTCATTGGATTGAAAAGAAATGAAGACATTTTTGATCTTAAGACTATCTACTTTAGATTTATCGTAAAACTTCGAATTACGTTCACTGAAATTTAAGATTGCTTTATCTTCCTGTCCCTGTACAAACCCAGGTAGTCCACGATTTCTAATATCATGCGAAAAAAAGCTCTCGGTTAGAAAACTATAATCTTCATTTTGCTGCGCAGCAGTAAGATTAAAAAAGGCTAGGAATAGAGAAAGAAACAGGAAACGGGGGGACATAAAAAATTTATTTTTCGGAGAATTTTTAAATTTCCACTAAACTAAATAAAAAACCCCGAAGCAGAGCTTCAGGGTTTTTACTATAGATTTTATTTTTTTTATTGGTTACTCACCAATGAACTTTCACTTTTCCAGCTATTTACATTAGCAATTACGCTATTTTGATAGTCCACTTCAACAAGTTTATCTTCAGACCAGAAAAACCATTTCCCGCTTTTCTTACCATTTTCGTAATTCGCGATGGCTGTCTTTTCACCGTCCTTGTTGTAAGAAATCCATTCTCCATGGAGTCTACCGTCCTTGTACGTACCTTCCTGTCTAACACTTCCATCTTCATAATAAAAGGTTCCTTTAATTAGATCCCCGTCTTTTTCAAAAACAGGTTTATTATCATCGTTCTGTGCCATAGCAACTCCTCCAATGAGGAAGATGCCAGCAAATAGTATATTTTTCAGCTTTTTCATAACTCTTCTCTTAACCTTAATATTACAAATATACAGAAAGTTTACAAACAATCAATATTTAGGTAACGTTAAGTTAACATTAGAGGTCTTTTTAACTAATTATCAGCGCTTTAAAATATTAGCATTAAGTAACATTGAGATAAAATCATATAATTTTTAAGCAGGAAAGGTTCAGTAAAACTGTTTAACTTCTTACTTTTGTGCCCATTCTAAATTAAAAGGATAAAATGTACAGAAGTCATACCTGCGGTGAACTTAATGCTCAGCAAATTGGAAATAAAGTAACCCTCTCCGGATGGGTACAGAAGGTTAGGAATAAAGGATTTATGATCTGGGTAGATCTTCGCGATCGCTATGGTTTAACTCAGTTGATATTTGATGAGGAACGTTCTTCCAAAGAGCTTATGGATAAAGCTGGAAGCCTGGCCCGTGAATTTGTGATACAGGTAGGAGGTACTGTAATCGAAAGAGTCTCTAAAAACCCCAATATAGCCACTGGTGAAATTGAGGTCCTGGTAGAAGACTTCAAAATTCTGAATTCTTCTAAAACCCCTCCTTTTACTATTGAAGATGAAACTGATGGTGGTGAAGATCTTAGGATGAAATATCGTTATCTGGATATTAGAAGAAATCCTGTAAAGAATAAATTAATGTTCCGCCACCAGGTAGGAATGAAGGTAAGAAATTATCTTTCTAATGAAGGCTTCATTGAAATTGAAACTCCTTATTTAATAAAATCAACTCCTGAAGGTGCACGTGACTTTGTAGTTCCAAGTAGAATGAATGAAGGCCAATTCTATGCGCTTCCACAATCACCACAAACTTTCAAGCAATTATTGATGGTAGGTGGAATGGATAAATATTTTCAGATCGTAAAGTGTTTCAGGGATGAAGATCTGAGAGCAGATAGGCAGCCAGAATTTACCCAGATAGACTGCGAAATGGCCTTTGTAGATCAGGAAGATATTCTTAATATTTTCGAAGGTCTTACCAGGCATCTACTTAAGGAGGTAAAAGATGTTGATGTAGCCGAATTCCCAAGGATGACTTACGAAGATGCCATGAGAAAATACGGGAATGACAAACCAGATATCAGGTTCGGGATGGAATTTGCCGAGTTGGATGAAGTTGCCAAGAATAAAGGCTTTAATGTTTTCGACCAGCAGGAATTAGTGGTGGGAATCGCGGTTCCGGGCGCAGCTTCATATACAAGAAAAGAGATGGAAAAACTTATTTCATGGGTTAAAAGACCACAGGTTGGTGCAAACGGATTGGTTTGGGCAAAATATAACGAGGATGGAAGCTTAAAATCTTCAGTAGATAAATTTTATTCTCAGGATGATCTTAAAGCCTGGGCTGAAGCTACAGGAGCAAAACCAGGAGATCTTATCCTGGTGATGGCAGGAGATGCAGCTAAAACCAGAACTCAGCTTAGTGCGTTAAGAATGCATTTAGGAAATGAACTTGGTCTAAGAAAGGCAGATGAATTTGCTCCTTTATGGGTAGTAGACTTCCCCCTTTTAGAATGGGATGAGGATACCGAAAGATTCCATGCTATGCATCACCCTTTCACCTCACCAAAGAAAGAAGACTTCGCTCTTCTTGAGACCGATCCAGGTAAAGTTAGAGCCAATGCATACGACCTTGTTTTAAATGGTAATGAAATAGGCGGAGGTTCTATTAGGATTCACGATAAGGAAACTCAGTCTCAAATGTTCAAATATCTAGGATTCACTCCTGAAGAAGCAAAAGAACAATTTGGATTCCTTATGGACGCATTCCAGTATGGTGCTCCACCACACGGTGGAATCGCTTTTGGTTTCGACCGTCTTGTAGCAATTCTAGGTGGCCAGGAAAGTATTAGAGATTTCATCGCATTCCCTAAAAATAATGCGGGACGCGATGTAATGATAGATGCTACGGATCAACTAGCTCCCGAGCCATTACACGAACTGCATCTTCAATTGAAATCATAAAAATAATATCCCGCTTACCGCGGGATTTTTTATATTCATAGGATAATCTTCAATAGGTGGCGAAAATCAGTAGATCATTGTTGCATAAATTCCTGAATTGGAAATCCAGGAATTTGTCCCATCGCCAGTTTTTGATGATCATAAGTGCACTTATCGGTTTTATTGCCGGAATATGTGCGGTAACCATAAAAAACCTCACTCACTTTATTCAGGTATTTCTTAAAGGTGATAATATTATAAGTTATCATAATGCCTTCTACTTTATTTTCCCGGTGATAGGCCTTTTGATCGTTTACCTCATCTTTAAATTCATACTTAGAAAAAAAGTTGGCCAGGGAATCCCAACCACGCTTTATGCGATCTCCCGGCAAAAAGGGATCATGAAGCGATTTCAGATGTATTCCTCCTTAATAACTGCTCCAATTACCGTTGGTTTTGGTGGTTCTGTAGGGCTGGAGGCACCCACGGTTGCGACCGGAGCTTCCATAGGTTCTAACCTCTCCAGGCTATTTCTTTTGAATCAAACTACGCGCACCTTACTCATTGGTTGTGCCGCTGCCGGAGCCATGTCTTCTATTTTTAATGCCCCGATCGCCGCGATCATATTTGCCATTGAAATTTTTAGCCTGGACCTAACCCTAGCTTCACTTTTACCTTTATTGATTGCTTCAGTATCTGCAGTACTTACCTCCTATTTCTTTTTTGGAAGTGAAATAATTCTCCCCTTTCGGCTGGAGGAAGCGTTTACAGTTTCAGAAGTGCCTTACTATATTTTATTAGGAATGGTAACCGCAGGATTTTCAATCTATTTCTCCAGGGTACATTTTAAATTGACCGAATTAATGTCCGGGATTAGATCAAATATTCTAAGATTAATTACCTGCGGACTATTACTTGGATTGATCATATTTTTTATTCCTCCATTATACGGGGAAGGTTATAGTGTAGTAAACAATCTTCTTCAGGAAAATTACCTGGAAGCCCTGGGCACGAATCTATTTAACGCCTACCTTGAAAATATCTGGGTAGTGATCGCTTTGTTAACAGGACTTGTACTATTTAAAATTGTAGCAACATCCCTAACTTTAAGTGCCGGTGGTGTTGGTGGAATTTTTGCCCCGGTGATGTTCATGGGCAGTGCCCTGGGACATGGATTTGCCCTACTTCTGAATAATCTTGGGATATTCCGGCAACCTATTTCAGTGAGTAATTTTACACTCGTGGGAATGGCAGGATTAATGGCCGGCGTGTTACATGCACCCTTAACGGCGATTTTCCTGATCGCCGAACTTACCCATGGCTATGAACTTTTTATTCCGCTAATGATCACCGCGGCGATCTCTTATATGATCACCAGTAAATTTCAGCCGCATTCCGTGTATACTATGGAACTGGCGCAAAGAGGTGACCTTTTAACTCATGATAAAGATCAAACGGTATTAACTTTGATGAATATTTCAAATGTCATCGAGAAAAATTTCATTCCACTTAGAATTGATATGAACCTGGGTGATGTGATCCATGAAGGAGTAGTGAAATCTTCCCGGAATATTTTCCCGGTGGTAGATGAAAATAGTAAATTCATGGGGATCATTTTACTGGATGATATTCGCTCTATCATGTTCAATGAAAAATTATATGATGAAGTGAAGGTTCAGGATATCATGCAACAGGCGCCAGAAATTATTGATGTCGAAACCGATAAGATGAAGGTGATAATGCAGAAATTTCAGGAAAGCGATGCGTGGAACCTTCCTGTAGTGAAAGAAGGAAAATATGTAGGTTTTATTTCCAAATCGAAAATGCTTACCGCTTACCGAAGGAAGTTAATTGAAGTGACCGTTTAAAAGAAAATTAAAAATAGTACAAATGAAGATTTTTATGAAAATATTGGGAATAGCTATTCTTATCGCGATCGCGATAGGTTTCTATTTTCGAATAAATAATGACATATTAACCGGGGATAGAATAATTGGGATAGCAGTCCTGGTAAGCGCATTTATACTGATGCCAATATTCCTTTTTATACGCTGGAGAGGTAAAAAATTAAAAGACTATACCCTCTCTGAAGACAATTTAAAAAAGATGAAAGAAAAGGGTATTGATTAGTTTGTTAACATAAAAAAAACACAAAAAAATCTGATTTTCAGCGGATTCTACAATTTTATCTATTATGTTTGTGCTTTATTAATTATTATTTTTTATGCAAGGCACAGTAAAATTTTTCAATGAATCTAAAGGTTATGGGTTCATTACAAACGACGACACCAAAAGAGACATTTTCGTACACATCACCGGATTAAACGGTGAAACTATCCAGGAAGGCGATAGAGTTGAGTACGAAGAAACAGAAGGAAGAAAAGGAGTGAACGCTACAGAAGTACGCGTGATCGAATAATATATTTTTTCTGAGAGAAATTAAAAAGCCGCTATCTAGCGGCTTTTTTTTATTTAGGCATTTTCCTGAAGCGTTTTTCCAACACCATCAAGCATGGTTTTAGTCATTTTTTCCAGATCAAAATCTGGCTCCCAGCCCCAATCGTCACGTGCTGAACTGTCATCGATGCTCGATGGCCAGGATTCAGCAATTTTCTGTCTGAAATCAGGATCATAATTGATCTTGAATTCTGAAATATGGTTTTTGATAGCTTCAGCCAGGATTTCCGGAGTAAAACTTATCGCTGCTAAATTATAAGAAGATCTAATTTTCACCTTTTCAGCTGGAGCCTCCATAATATCTATGGTCGCTTTAATCGCATCATCCATATACATCATTGGCAAGGCTGCATCATGAGCCAGGAAACTGGTATATTCTGAATTTTTAATCGCTTCGTGAAAGATCTCGATAGCATAATCTGTAGTTCCTCCACCTGGAAGAGTCTTATAACTTATAATTCCGGGATATCTTATACTACGCACATCTACTCCAAATTTGTTATAGAAATACTCGCACCAGCGTTCTCCGGTTTGTTTACTTATCCCGTACACCGTGGTTGGCTCCATAATAGTAGTCTGCGGAGTCTTATCTTTTGGCGTAGTAGGTCCAAAAACCGCGATACTTGAAGGCCAAAATACCTTATCTAACTTACCGTCTTTAGCCAGATTCAAAATATGAAATAATGAATCCATATTAAGATCCCAGGCTTTCATAGGAGCTTTTTCAGCGGTTGCACTTAGCATAGCTGCCATCAGATAAACCTGTCTAACCTCGTACTTTTCAACTACCTCTTTTATATGAGGCTCATCGGTAGCATTAAGAATCTCAAAAGGACCCGATTGCATCAATTCCTGTGCTCCTTCCCTGATATCACTAGCGATCACCTGATCGTTTCCATGAATCTCTCTTAACTTCAGCGTAAGCTCAGTACCAATTTGTCCACAAGCACCAATTATCAATATCCTTCCGGCCATAGATTAAATTTTTTGCAAATATATTTAATTATAGAGAGGAAATCGCAATCTTAGGATTTTCTTAGGCCCGACTGTTATGAAATCTTCAATAAATAATATTTGAATGAGATCTGTAATTATTGAATAACTTTGTAGGACATTGAAATTCCCTTATGAATAAATTTATCTTTCTAATTTCAGTTTTTGCGATTATTTCCTGTAAAACCGAACAGGATGCAGATAATATGGCCGAAAATAAATTAGATACCACCGCTTTTCAGAAAAAACTTGATTTTGATAATCCCGATTATAGTCTAGAGCCTGAAGCAAAAGAATATGCCTTAAAATGGATCGAATATATCACCGCTCAAAATGAGATAAGAAATCTTGAGCAAGTTACCGTAAATGATGTAAAGAATAATGCCGCGACCATTGCCGAGATAATGGAATCCCTAAAGAATTCGGTACCAGACAGCCTGAAATCCACAGCTGTGGAAGCGCGATTAAATGTGGTAAACACCAAGGCTCAGCTTTTAAAACAATACTCTGGAAGACAGGAACCAGATGCTGAGGATATCGAACGAACCTCTAAAGAATTACACTTGGAATTCAACAATCTCAAACTTCAGATGAATGAGATCTTTTTGAAGTCACTGGAGGATTTTGAAGAAGAGCTTGAAAAATTTGAAGAAATGGAACGGGAACAGGATAGCATCTCGCAGGATAGTATCGATAACTGAATTAGTTGAATAAATAATAATCGTACCTTAATATAAATTTTCCTCAATGAAGAAATTAATAATTTTCACTGTCATATTTTTCAGCTGTTTCACCTTTACCCAGGTTCATTCCCAGGTTAAGAATACCGAAAAGAATTTAAAGGCGGTTAAAAGACAGGTGAATAAAACTATTGGGAAATGGCATAAAGCTGCGACCCAGGCAGATTTTGAAGATTATTTTTATCTAATGACCAAAGATGCCATTTTTATAGGTACAGATGCCACTGAAAACTGGACGCTGCCAGAATTTAAAAAATTCTCAAAGCCTTATTTTGATTCCGGTAAAGCCTGGAGTTTTTCTACCCTGGAGAGGAACACCTACATCCATGAAAATCTAGGAGTTGCGTGGTTCGATGAACTACTGGATACACATATGGGAATTTGCCGTGGATCTGGTGTTCTAATGAAGGAAAATGGTATCTGGAAAATTCATCATTACGTTCTGTCCATAACTATTCCTAATGAAAACGTAGATGAGATCACAGAATTGAAAAAAGAATTTGATACCAACCTGATCCAGGAAATCAAGGATAAATAAGTCCAGGTCATTTAGCTTCTTTTTAAAAATTTCCAGCCAAAAATCTCTCTCAGTTTTTGAAGCCCAGATTTTTACACCCTAAAATCTGTAAAAATTCCTTTGAAATATTTAACGATTTTTTACTTTAGCGAACCTATATTTTTAACCCTAATTAAAGAATGAAGAAAATAAACAAATTACTACTTATGTCTGCAGTAGGCGCTGGTCTTTTCACCGCGTGTAACGATGACAAAAAAGTAGAAGAAAAAGAAGAAGTTCATGGGATCAACCTGGCTTATATGGACACTACTACCACTGCAAAAGAAGATTTTTTCCGTTATGTGAATGGTGCATGGCTTGATAGCACGGAAATTCCAAATGACCGTAGTAGATGGGGTAGCTTCGACGAACTTAGACAAAGAACAGATGAGGACGCGCTAGCACTACTCGAGGAAACAGCAAAAAGTGAAGATCTGGATGCCTCCACAGACCAGGCTAAAGCTGTTTTTCTTTATAAAAGTATTATGGATACGGTTGCCAGAAATGAACAGGGAGTTGAACCTGTAAAACCATACCTGGCAAAAATTGACAAAATCCAGTCTAAAGAAGATCTTCAGGATTTTCTTGTAGAAATGAGCGAATATGGTAGCGCAGGCTTTTTCTCCTTCAGTGTATTTGCAGATAGTAAGAATTCAGACATGAATGCTGCATATCTTAATCCATCAGGATTAGGTCTTCCTGAGAGAGATTATTACCTGCTTCAGGATTCAGATTCTAAAAAGAAAAGAGATCAATACAAGGAGTATGTTACAAATATGCTTCAGTATATAGATTATTCTGAAGAGGAAGCTAAAGAAGCTTCTGAAACGATCCTTGCCTTCGAAACCAAACTTGCTGAACCTCGTTTAGATAAAGTTGAGCGTCGTGATGCCAGAAATACCTATAACCCAATGACGGTTGCCGAACTACAAAAGATCACCCCGGCAATGCAATGGAATGAATATTTCGAAGGAATTGGAGCAAAAGACCTTGATACTATCATCATTTCTCAGCCAGAATATATGAAGGCTCTTCAGAATCTTTTAGCTGAAAATTCTGTTGAAGATTGGAAAACATACCTGAAATGGGACTTTTTCAACGGTGCCGCTTCTAATTTGTCTACAGAACTTGAAAAAGAATCCTGGGAATTCTATAGCAAAACACTTCGAGGAGCAAAAGAGCAAAGACCAAGAGACCAGAGAGCTTTAGGTTCAATTAACAGAGTTCTTGGAGAAGCTTTAGGTCAATTATATGTGGCTGAAAATTTCCCTCCACAAGCGAAGGAAACTGCCAAAGAGATGGTAGATAATATTATCAAGGCCTACGAGAAAAGAATCAATAACCTTTCCTGGATGAGCGAGGACACCAAGAAAAAAGCCCTTGAGAAGCTTAGCACATTCAACGTGAAAATTGGGTACCCTGATACGTGGGAAGATTACAGCTCACTGGAGATCAAATCTCCTGAAGATGGAGGTTCTTACTTCCAGAATATGATGAATGCTCAAAAATGGAGAGTTGCCGAAAGTATGGCAGATCTTGGACAGCCAGTAGATAAGACTGAATGGTTCATGCCTCCTCAAACGGTAAATGCATATTACAATTCTCGTTATAATGAGATCGTATTCCCTGCTGCTATTCTTCAGCCACCATTCTACGATTATAAAGCTGATGCAGCTGTAAATTATGGTGGAATTGGAGCAGTTATTGGTCATGAGATCTCTCACGGATTTGATGACAGCGGTGCAAGATTTGATGCTGAAGGAAACCTTAACAACTGGTGGACAGACAAAGACCTGGAGCAGTTTGAAGGACTAGGAAATGAACTTGCAGAGCAGTATAGTGCCATCGAAGTTATGGACAGTGTATATATCAACGGAAAATTCACTTTAGGTGAAAATATTGGAGATCTTGGTGGTGTAAATGCCGCTTATGACGGTCTTCAGATTCACCTTAAAGAAAAAGGAAATCCTGGAGAGATCGACGGATTTACTCCAGAGCAACGTTTCTTCCTTTCCTGGGCTACGGTTTGGAGAACAAAAATGCGTGATGAAGCCTTGAGAAACAGGATCAAGACAGATTCACATTCTCCGGGAATGTATAGAGCTTATGTCCCATTACAGAACATCGATGCCTGGTATGATGCTTTTGCCATCGAAAAAGGAGATGCGATGTATTTAGATCCTGAAGAGAGAGTAAGGATCTGGTAATTACCAAAATGTAACTATAGAAAAAGGCCGGTCTCGAACCGGCCTTTTTTATTTTGTATCTATCAAATCCTTATTTTTGATAAGTGCATTTTTTGCTGAACTTGTTTCAGTATCCTTTATAGACCCTGAAACGAGTTCAGGGTGACGTCTCTATAAGATTAGAAATTTTAACCATGAAAGTTTATTTAATCTCAATCCTCTTCATAATCTATACAATAGGAAATAATAGAAAAACGGTAGATGAGTTTCAGCAACAGGAAACTGAAAATTTTGACTGGATGATTGGGGAGTGGACCAGGATCAATGGCAAAAAAGAAATAATGACTACTGAAAAATGGGAAAAAACTCCAGGTAATATTTATACCGGTACCGGTCTATCTGTGAAGAAAAGTGAAAATGTTTTCCGAGAAAACCTGAGGCTTTTAAGGAAGAATGGCAAATGGATTTATGAAGTTACCGGGGTTAATGCCGATACCACCAATTTTATTCTGACCTCGATTTCGGCAAATTCTTTTACCGCAGTCAATCCCGACAACCCCTTTCCAAAGAAAATAAATTACCAGGCCGAAAATGGAAAATTGATCGCTGAAATTTCAGATGATGAAAAGAAGATCCTTTTCGAATTCAAAAAGTCTCATCAGAAATAAAGAAAGGCATCCTGAATATGTTCTATTTTTTGCCCCGCCTTGTTCTTAACAATGGCAATTATATCAAATCTAACATCCACATCCAGACCTGACTCTTCAACATAATGGTTCACGGCCTTTACTAATTGTTTGATCTGCTTTGGCTTTACAAAATCCTGTGGATTCCCAAATTCGGGAGTGCTTCTTGTTTTTACCTCGGCTGCGATCAATAGGTTACCCCTTCTGGCAATTATATCTACCTCTGCCTTCTGATAGCGATAGTTTAATTCGAGAATGTCATATTCCTTCAGCCTTAAATATTCCTTGGCCAGCTCCTCCCCTTTTCTTCCCAGTTCGTTATGCTCTGCCATTGATTTTAATTTTTATTAGATCGTATAATTAATTGCTATTGCCCCAACTTTAAGATCTAAAGCTTCTATCTCTTCCGGGGTTGCTTCAATAATTTTATCTCCGTAGAATTTGTTCGAAGGATCGCCTGTCGGGGTTAGAAAAACCCTTAATCCGCTATTTTCAAGTTTACCTCCATTCCAATCTACGGCTCCGCTGTAGTCCCATCCAAAACCGTAAAACGAGATCTTCTTCCCGTTCATTTCGATTAGCTCAGCATAGGTCGTACCGATATTTACACCAGTTTCAGACTTCCATTTTCCGTTATTTGAATATCTAAGGTCGTGTATCCTGGTTCTGCTATCATCCTGCCAGGTGATATGCAGCTCATTTTCGGTATCCGGATACAGGATCGAAAAAGGCCTTTCTTCAGTACCTTCTTCAAACATACCTTTTCCTTCTTCAATATTTGCATCAGGATAGTTCCTAGAAAGATCTTCAGAATCCATCTTTCCAAGATTCTCGATATTATATTTTGAGGTACTTCCGGAAGTTCCTTTTTTTGCACTGTTACAGGCAGCCATAAGAACAACGGCAAGTAATATTATTATTTTACGCATTTTGTTTCAATTTCAGGTAAAAGTAGAAAGTTATTCTTCACAGTTTTTGCCTTTTACAAGAATTTAACGCGTATTCAAACACCTTTACGTAACTTTGCTGCTCTTAAAAAGGAATTAAAATAATGAGCAAAAATCCTCAGAGATTTACGATTACAGCGGCCTTACCTTATACCAACGGCCCTATTCATATTGGACATTTAGCCGGTGTTTATGTTCCGGCAGATATTTATTCCCGTTTTCTTCGAATGCAGGGGCACGATGTTGCTTTTGTTTGCGGTAGTGATGAGCACGGTGTGCCTATTACCATTAAAGCGAAAAAAGAAGGAGTAACTCCACAGGATGTAGTTGATAAATACAACGGGATCATTAAGAAATCCTTTGAGGAATTCGGAGTGAGTTTCGACAACTACTCACGTACATCAGGGAAGACCCACCATGATACCGCTTCGGCATTTTTCAAGAAAATGTTTGAAGATGGTAAGTTCATCGAAGAAACCACCAAACAGCTATATGATGAAGAAGCAGGACAATTTCTGGCAGACAGGTTTGTAACCGGAACCTGCCCGAAATGTGGTAATGAAGAAGCATATGGTGATCAATGTGAAAGCTGTGGAACTTCTCTAAATGCGACAGATCTTATAAATCCGAAATCTGCCATTACTGGAGCAGTACCTACCCTTAAGAATACAAGACACTGGTTTCTGCCCTTAGATCAATATGAAGATTTTTTGAAAGAATGGATCCTGAAAGGGCATAAAGCCGACTGGAAGTCGAATGTTTACGGCCAGGTGAAATCATGGATAGACGACGGCCTTCGTGCACGTGCGGTAACCCGTGACCTGGACTGGGGAATCCCGGTTCCTGTTGAAGGCGGCGACGGTAAAGTACTTTACGTATGGTTTGATGCACCAATCGGTTACATCTCTTCCACTAAAGAATGGGCTGAGCGTGAAGGAAAGGATTGGGAACCATATTGGAAAGATGAGAATACAAAACTGGTGCACTTCATAGGGAAAGATAATATTGTATTTCACTGTATTATTTTCCCGGTGATGTTAAAAGCTCATGGAGATTATATACTTCCTGAAAATGTACCTGCAAACGAATTTTTGAACCTGGAAGGAAAAAAACTTTCCACCTCCAAGAACTGGGCGGTTTGGCTGCATGAATACCTGGAAGATTTTCCAGGTCAGCAGGATGTACTAAGGTATGTTTTAACCGCAAACGCTCCGGAAACTAAAGATAACGACTTTACCTGGAAAGACTTCCAGGCTAGGAATAATAATGAACTGGTTGCTATCTTCGGAAATTTCATTAACCGTGTAATTGTGCTTACCAACAAATATTACGACGGAATTGTTCCGGAACCGGGAACCTATTCTGAAGTTGATGAAAAAACGATCGCCGAATTAAAGGCATATCCATCGGTCATTGCAAGTTCTATTGAACGATACAGATTCAGAGAAGCTCAGGGAGAATTGATGAACCTGGCCAGGCTTGGGAATAAATACCTGGCCGACGAAGAGCCATGGAAACTGATCAAAACAGATGAAGAGAGAACGAAAACAGTAATGTATGTCGCTCTTCAGATCGCTTCAGCCTTATCTATAATCAGCGAACCATTTTTGCCATTCACTTCAGCGAAACTAAAGAAAATGCTGAACCACGTCGACGAGAATTCGGATAATACTCCAGACTGGGATATTATCGGGACCAAAGAAGCACTGCTTCCGGCAGGTCATCAAATTGGCAAAGCAGAATTATTGTTCAGTAAGATCGAAGATGAGCAGATGGAAAAACAACTGGAGAAATTAGAAGCAACCAAAACCGCTAATGCCCTGGAGAACCAGGAAGCAGAACCACAAAAAGACATCGCCACTTTCGAAGACTTCACAAAAATGGATCTTCGCGTGGGAACCATTATAGAGGCTGAGAAAATGCCGAAGACCAAAAAACTGATGGTCTTAAAAGTGGATACGGGTATCGATAAAAGAACCGTGGTTTCAGGAATTGCCGAGCACTTTAAGGCTGAAGATATCATTGGAAAAAAAGTGACCGTTCTGGTAAACCTGGCTCCAAGAAAACTTCGCGGAGTGGAAAGCGAAGGCATGATCCTGATGACCGAAAACGCAGAAGGAAAACTGGTTTTTGTAAATCCGGATGAAGACGGCGTTAATGCGGGAACAACTATCAATTAAAATAACTTCTATTTATTTTATAAAGCCTTTTGATGATTTCAAAAGGCTTTTTTATTTATATCAAAACACAGAAAATCAGCATTTTACAGGATATAAAAATTGCAGGAAATTTCTGGCACTATCCAT